>CAZEUW010000006.1:0-27772 GCA_964515425.1 uncultured Gemmatimonadota bacterium
GAAGAAGATCCGGGCCGAGGCCCGCGTGCCCTCGACCAGCGCCCGCACGACCTCCTCGGTGAGCCGGTAGTGGACGCGCGGCTCGCCGTCGTCGTCGACGCTGACGCGATTGCCCTCGACGGCGCGATCGCACGCGAGCACCAGGATCATCTGGAGTCGCGGGAAGGCTCGCATGAAGCGCGCGTGGTCCGGTCCGAATCCGGCCAGGTTCTTCGCCGTGACGAAGGGGAAGTACATGCAGGTCTCCAGCACGTAGCGGTCCCGCTCCGCCCGGTCCACGTAGAAGCTCTTCGGGTGCCCGAGGTCGTTGGTGATCGGCCCGTCGTGCTCGGCCACCAGGATGTGGGCGGGATGGCAGGTGAACCCCTCGCCGAGCCGCGGCAGCCGGTCGCCGAAGCCCGAGCGCAGGAGGAGGGCGGGCGATCCGATCGCGCCGCCCGCCGACACCACCGCGCGGGCGTCGACCCGGTACGCTCCCGGCTCCCAGCGGGACGGCTCGCCCTTGGCGCCGGGCCCGGGCTCCGAGACCAGGACCTCGAGTGACCGGTCCGGTCGGATCCGCCGAACCCGGGCCCGTGTCACGACCTCCACGCCCCGCCGCTCGGCCTCCGGGAGCTGGACCCGATTCGTGCCCATCTTCGCCTGGTTCGGGCACCCGAGGTTGCAGAGGCTCGATCCCAGACAGCCGCGCACGTTCACCGGGAACTGCTCCGCCTCGTAGCCGACCGCCCGGCAGCCCCGGACGAAGAGCCGGTTGTTCTCGTTGATCTCCTCCTCCGGCAGGAGGTGGACGTCGTTCTCCGCCGCGTAGCGCTCCGCACGGGCCACGAGGTCGCCGTGGTCGACGCCGGGGACGCTCCAGCTCCGGATCACCCGCTCCGGAGGGAGGAGCGAGGTGCCGGTGTAGACGACCGTGGAGCCGCCGTAGGCCTCGCCCCAGGCCAGGGTCACGGTGCCCTGCTCGGTGAGGACGCCGCCGCCGTCGGCGTAGAGTGCACGCGCCATCTCGAGCTCGCGTCCCGTGAACTCCTCGTCGGCGAGCCGGGGCCCCTGCTCGAGCACCAGGACGCGACGGCCCGCCTCCGCGAGCGGCGCGAGCTCCCGGGCCACCGTGCCCCCGCCGGCACCGGAGCCGACGACGGCCACGTCGCAGGAGACCTCCCTCACGCGCTCCCCCTCGGCGTCCGGTCGAGCACCTCGCCGCGGCCGGCGCCGACGATCGGCGTGTCCCGCTCCTCCCGTCCCCGCGGGCGGGCGGCGTAGCCGACCTCCTGCCGTGCGTGCTCCCGGCCGTAGTAGCCCATCAGGCAGAGCGTGCGGAGCCCCCAGAATCCGCGGCGGAGCGCCAGGAGCGGCGCCTCCTGGAAACCCTGGAGCACCCGGCGGCGGGCGTCCGTCGAGAGGTGCGGGAAGGTCCGCCCCCAGCGGAGGAGCGGGAGCCAGCGGATCACCTCCAGGAGCAGCCGTAGCTGCCGCCGAAGCGTGCGGGGGCGGTCGCGGAGGGCGGCGCCGACGATCTCCTCCACCTCCCGCCAGCCCTCTTCCTCCAGGGTCGCGGCCTCGGGCACCACGGTGCGGGCCACCGCCCGGAAGACCGGTCGGACGGCACCGAGCGGCTCGAGAGGATCGTCGGGCACGGGCGTCCCTCCGGAGACGGCGGGCGACGGAGCCGGAGCGCGAGTCGCGCAAGCTGCGGCTCGCGGCCCCGGCCGGGCAAGCGATACCTTGCGCGCCATGCGGACGCGCATCTACCAGGTGGACGCTTTCACCTCCCGACGTTTCCGGGGCAACCCGGCCGCGGTCTGCCCCCTCGACGCATGGCTGGACGACGCCCGGCTGCAGGCGGTGGCGGCCGAGAACAACCTCTCGGAGACCGCCTTCCTCGTCCCCCGGGACGACGACTTCGAGCTCCGATGGTTCACGCCGGCCGCCGAGGTGGAGCTGTGCGGCCACGCGACCCTCGCGGCCGCGCACGTCGTGCTCCGCGTCACCCAGGCGAGCCGGTCGGCCGTCACCTTCCACACCCGCAGCGGCGCGCTGGGGGTGGTCCGACGCGGCGAGCGGCTGGCGATGGACTTTCCCGCTCGACCCTCGGAGCCGGCCGCGGCGCCGGAGGGGCTGGTGGAAGGTCTCGGCGCGACTCCCGAGGAGGTGCGGGTCTCGGACGATTGGATGGCCGTCTTCCCGTCGGAGCGCGACGTGGCCGGGCTCGAGCCCGACTTCCGGCGCCTCGCCGGCCTCGGCCGACGGGGCGTGATCGCCACCGCGCCCTCCGACGGCCCCGCCGACTTCGTCTCCCGCTTCTTCGCGCCGTCACTGGGGATCGACGAGGATCCGGTGACGGGATCGGCCCACTGCGCCCTCGCCCCCTACTGGTCGGCACGTCTCGGGCGGGAGGAGCTGTCGGGTCGACAGATCTCCGCCCGAGGGGGCGAGGTTGCCTGTCGGCTTCGGGAGGGGCGGGTCGAGCTGGAGGGCGACGCGGTCCTCTACCTGGAGGGCTGGATCGTCGTCTGACGGGCGCGGCCGTGGGTCCAAGATGGCTGCTCGCCGCGCCAAACGGGCCGCTCACCGCTTGACACCGGGGCCCGATCGGGCCCAATTTCGCGGGAGTTTCGCCCGGGAGCGGGCAGAGCCCGACGCCCCGGAGGAACCGAGGCGACCGAGGTCCGCCGCGACGGCGGGCTCCTCCCGACATCCGTGCGGTTCGTGCTGGCCGTGCGACGAAGACACGCTATTCCTCGCTCCGGCGCCCTGCGCCCACGTGCGCTCCGCGTCGGCCGTTCCGTTCCCCGAATCGAACCGGATCCCGGAGCAGCAACCTCCAACTTCCCGACATTCCTCACGCAAGGGAGGGAGTGGTGAAGCAGAGACTCGTAGGAATCACACTGACACTCCTCGCGTTCGCCGTCGCCACGGCGCATGCGCAGGAGCGGACTCTCCGCGGCAGCGTCGTCGACAGCGTCAACGCCGCGCCGGTGGCCGGCGCCTCGGTGTCCGTGCAGGGCACCGACCTGGGCGCTCTCACCGGCAACGACGGCAACTTCGAGATCGCGGGCGTGCCGTCCGGATCGGTCACCCTCCGCGTGCAGCGGATCGGGTTCCGACCGGCCACGGTGACCGTCCCGGCCGGCCAGAACCAGGTCACGGTCCGGCTCACGACCAGCTACGTCCAGGTCGAGGAGCTGATCGTCACCGGGCAGGCGACCCAGACGCGCCGCCTGAACGCGGCCACGTCGGTCAGCTCGGTCTCCGGGGAGGAGGTCACCGAAACCTCCCAGCAGACGGTCGACAAGGCCCTCCAGGGCCGTGTCGCCGGCGCCCTCATCTCGAAGAACTCGGGCGCTCCCGGCGGCGGCGTCCAGATCCAGGTGCGCGGACCGGGTTCGGTCTTCGCGCGCTCCGCGCCGCTCTACGTGATCGACGGCGTGCTGGTCAGCGACGAGGCGATCGCTCCGAACGCCAACTCTATCACGCAGGCGGCCACGGGCTCGAACCCGTCGCTGGACCAGGACAACCAGCAGAACCGGATCGCCGACATGAACCCCGAGGACATCGAGAGCATCGAGGTCATGAAGGGGCCCGCGGCGGCGGCCATCTACGGCTCGCTGGCCAGCAACGGCGTGATCATCATCGAGACGAAGCGGGGCAGCGGCGCACCGCAGTGGCGGATCACCGCCCGCGGCGGCGTGTCCGACCTCTCCAACAAGCTGGGCTCCCGCGCCTTCGAGACGCGCGAAGAGGCCGTGTCGCAGTTCGGCGACTTCGCCGGCCCCATCTGGGACCAGGCCCAGGCCGAGCAGGGCGGTGACTTCCCGTTCTTCGACAACGAGCAGTTCCTCGCCGACCGCAACGACATCTCCTGGGAGGGGTCGGCGACGCTCTCGGGCGGCACCGACGAGGGCCTCTCCTACTTCGGGTCCGCCCTGGCCAAGGACGAGGCCGGCATCATCGAGAACACCGGGTTCGAGAAGCAGTCGCTGCGCATCAACCTCGCGCAGGACTTCGAGCGGGCCTCGGTGAACGTCAACACGAACCTCATCCGCACGCGCGCCCAGCGCGGCCTGACGAACAACGACAACGCCCAGACCAGCTACTACATGGTGCTGACGGCGACGCCGTCGTTCCTCGACCTGCGCCAGAACGCCGACGGCTCCTGGCCCTTCAACCCCTTCGCCGGCGGCGGCAGCAACCCGCTGCAGACGGCGGCGCTGATGGAGAAGGACGAGGAGGTCTTCCGGCTGGTCGGGTCCAGCAACGTCGACTTCTCGCTCGTCGAGCAGGAGAACAGCAGCCTGCGGCTGGTGTTCGCCGGCGGCGTCGACTGGTTCGGCCAGAAGAACGACATCTTCTCGCCGCCCGCCCTCTTCTACGAGGACAACGACGGGCTGCTCGGGACGAAGGTCATCAACAACGCCGACAACCTGCAGTTCAACACCAACACCAACCTGGTGTGGGACCTCGAGATCGCCGACGGCACCACGCTGACGTCCTCGGGCGGCTTCCAGTACGCCTTCGCCAAGCTCGAGAGCGAGAACGTCGTGGGCCAGAACCTCACCGGCGGCAAGGACAAGGTCGACGCCGCCACGGTCGTCAGCATCCGTCAGGACGAGCAGAAGACCGAGGACTTCGGCTTCTACGTCCAGGAGCAGCTGCTGACGATGGACGACCGGCTGCAGCTCACCGGCGGCGTCCGCTTCGACCAGTCGAGCGCCAACGCCGACGACAGCGAGCTGTTCATCTTCCCGAACGCGAACGTCTCGTTCCGCTTCCCGAACTTGAGCGGCTTCGCCGACGAGCTGAAGCTGCGGGCGGCGTACGGGCAGACCGGCAACCGGCCCCTGTTCGGCCAGGAGTTCACGAAGCTCCGCCTGACCGAGAACGTCGAGGGCCTGCCCGGCTTCACCATCCAGGGCGACGTCGCGGCGCCCGACCTCCAGCCGGAGCGGCAGACCGAGTTCGAGGGGGGCTTCGACCTGACGATGCTCGGCAACCGGGCCCGCTTCGAGGCGACCGCCTACCACCAGAAGATCACCGACCTCATCCTGCAGCGGACGCTGGCGCCCACCTCGGGCTTCAACACGCTGTTCTTCAACGGTGGTGAGCTGACCAACACCGGCATCGAGCTGGCGCTGGATGCGTCGGTGATCCAGACGCCCGAGTTCAGCTGGAACCAGCGGGTCAACTTCAGCACGAACTCCAACGAGGTCACCGAGCTGCCGGTGCCGTCCTTCACCCAGGGCGGGTTCGGCGAGACGCTGGGCTCCTTCTGCGTGTCCGAGGGCAGCTCGCTGAACGACATCGTGGGCACCACGACCCGTCCGGAGCTGAGGGGTCAGTGCGACCTGGCGAAGCTCGGCCAGGCCACGCCCGACTTCAACATGAACTTCACCCAGGACCTGCAGTGGCAGGGCTTCCGGCTCTACCACCTGTGGGACTGGCGGCCGGGCTTCGAGGTGATCAACCTGACGGAGCTGTTGTCCGACCTGTTCGGGGTCAGCTCCGACGTGGAGGACCAGGACGGCACGATCACCCCGGTGCACGACTGCTTCCCGAACTGCTCGGGGACCGAGCGGGCCGTCGGATTCCTGAACGGGAACGCCCGGGGCTACACGCAGGACGCCGGCTTCCTGAAGCTGCGCGAGGCCTCGCTGAGCTGGGACCTGCCCGAGAGCGCCGTGAACGCGCTGTGGAGCGGATTCCAGTCGGTGCGGCTCACCGTCAGCGGCCGCGACCTGATCACGATCACCGACTACCGCGGTCTCGACCCCGAGGTGAGCAACTTCGGGCGAGAGAACTTCGCGCGGAACGTCGACGTCGCGCCCTTCCCGCCGAGCCGGAGCTTCTGGCTCGCCACCGAGTTCACGTTCTGAGGAGGGCGCCATGACAACGACGAACCACGATAGACTCGAGAGGCTGACCGACATGCTCCCCTTCAAGCGCACGGTGACCCTCGTGGCCGCGCTCGCCCTCGTGGCGAGCGGCTGCGATTCGCTCAACGCACCCAACTTCAACTTCGGTGACGTCTCGGAGCTCCAGGAGAACCCGACCCGCGCCTCGATCGGGGCGGCGGTGACGGGCCTCACGATCACCACGCGCCAGGTCTGGGCCGAGGACGACAACGACTTCGTCGCCATGGTCGGGATCCTGGGCCGCGAGAACTACGTGCTCGACGTGGCGGATCCGCGCTTCGTGAGCGAGATGCTCTCGGGCTCGCTGCAGGCGGGCAGCCCCGCCTTCGGCGGCAACTTCTGGGCTCGCCCGTACGAGAACCTCCGCGTGGCCGACATCATCCTGTCGGGCGTGGACGCGGTCGGACCCGAGGAGCTGTCCGACGCGGAGAAGAACGCGGTCCGCGGCTTCGTGAAGACCTGGAGCGCGCTCGACCTGCTCACCATCGCGGTGACGCGGGACGACAACTGCGACGGCACGATCGGCTGTCCGATCACCGTCGAGGACGACCCGGAGGCGCTGGCCCCCGCGGTCACGATCGACCAGGTCTACGCCGACGTCGAGCGGCGGCTCGACGAGGGTTTCTCGGACCTCCAGAGCGCCAGCGCGGCCTTCCCGTTCACCCTCCACTCGGGCTTCGCGGGCTTCGACACGCCCGCCGCCTTCGCCGAGTTCAACCGGGGCCTGGCCGCCAGGGTTGACGCGTACATGGCCTCGAAGTTCGACAACCCGGCCAAGTACAACGAGGTGCTGAACGACCTCGACCAGTCCTTCATGGCGGTCGGGGGCGACCTCGACGCCGGCGTGTACCACGTGTACGGCTCCGGCTCCGGCGACACGCCGAACGGGCTGTTCCAGCCGAGCGACGACCCCAACTACCGGTCGCATCCGTCGTTCCGGACCGGGGCCCGGCTCCAGACCGACGGCGAGACGCTGGACCAGCGCTTCCTCGACAAGACGAGGGCCGTCGCGCCCCGGACGTTCCAGGGCGTGGGGTCGGACATCGGCTTCACCATGTATCCGGCCATCGACGCGCCCGTTCCGGTGCTCCGGAACGAGGAGCTGATCCTGCTGGCCGCCGAGGCCCACATCGGGCTGGGCCAGACGGGGATGGCCGAGCCGTTCCTGAACGACGTCCGCACCCGCTCCGGCGGGCTGCCGGAGGCGGACCTGACGGGCCTGAGCCAGGAGGAGGCGATCACCGAGCTGCTGTACGACCGCAACTACTCGTTGTGGGCGGAGGGCGGCCACAGATGGATCGACGCGCGGCGCTTCGACCGCCTCGATTCGCTTCCGCTCGACTGCCCGGACACGGACCCGGAGACGCTGATCACCTGTCCGGACCAGACGCACCAGGTCAACGCTCGCTACCCCATTCCGGTGGACGAGCAGCTGGCGCGCGGCGGCTGAGGCCCCGAGACGTCTCGGCCCCGGGCGGGTGAGCCCGGGGGCGCGAGGCGACCGTCGGTCGGAAGCAAGCACGAGAGGGGCACCTTCGGGTGCCCCTCTCGTCGTTGGGTACGGCGGCCCGGCTCCCGGCGGCCGCGGAGGAGGGGTCAGCTCCCGGGGACGGCCTCCTTCAGCGTCCGCTCCGCCAGCCGGCGCGCTGCGTGTGCGGGCGACGCGTCGTCGGCCTCCGCCGCTTCGAAGATCTCGGCCAGCCTGTCGCCCAGGCCGCGGACGCGCTCGTCGAGCACGTCCGGATCGGTGGTCCCGCCGTGCATGAGCCCGAAGGCGAGCGCGCCCCCGGCGTTCACCACGTAGTCCGGTGCGTAGAGGACGCCCCGTTCGTGCAGCGCCTCCGCGTGCCGCGCCTCGGCGAGCTGGTTGTTGGCCGAGCCGGCCACGATGGCGCAGCGCAGCGCCGGGATGGTGTCGTCGTTCAGCACGCCTCCGATCGCGCAGGGCGCGAAGACGTCGCACTCCGTGCCGTAGACCTCGGCGGGGGCCACGACCCGGGCGCCGAGCGCCGCGGCCAGCTCGTCGGCTCGCTCCTCGTCGACGTCGGAGAGCGTGACCTCGGCCCCGTCGGCGGCGAGGAGGCGGGCGAGGGGCTCGCCGACGTCGCCCACGCCCTGGATCAGGACCGACCGGCCGGACGGATCGGCCTCCCCGAACCGGTGCGCCAGCGCGGCGCGGATGCCCGCGTGGACGCCGGCCGCGGTGAACGGACCCGGGTCGACGGTCCCCTCGCCCTCGGGCCGCCGTCCGAAGACGTTGCGGGTCTCCCGGGCGGCGACGTCCATGTCGGCCGGGTCGGTGCCCAGGTCGACGCCGGTCGCGAAGGCGCCCGACATCGCCTCCAGCAGCCGTCCGTAGCGCCGGAAGAAGGATTCCCGCTCCGCGCCGCGGGGGGGCGTGGGAACGTCGATCACGCACTTGCCGCCGCCGAAGCCCATGCCGATGCCCGCCCACTTCCAGGTCATCCCCTCGGCCAGGCGCATGGCGTCGCGGAGCGCCTCCTCGGGGCTTTCGTAGGACTTCATCCGGGTCCCGCCGACGGGCTGTCCCAGGCGGGTGTCGTGGATCGCGACGAAGATGCGGGCGCCCGTCGGCGGATCGAAGGAGTGGATCACCGCCAGCCCGTCCCAGTCGCGCACCATCTCGTCTATGCCGTCCATCCGTCCTCCCGCTGTCGGTCGTGATCGTCGGTCATCGATCGGCCCGGAGCGCGCGGCCGAGGAAGTCGGCCGCGGCCTCCTCGGCCCAGAAGCGGGGCCGCCACGGCACCGTGCCCGCGAGGAACCCCACGTGCCCCCCCCGCCGGCTCACCGCGTCCACGATCCACGGGTTGGAGCGGATCGCGTCCAGCGGCAAGGCCGACTCGGGCAGGAAGGGGTCGTCCCGCGCCTGGATCACCAGGGTCGGCACCCGGACCTCCGGGAGGAATCGTGCCGCGCTGGAGCGGCGGTAGTAGTCGTCGGCATCCCGGAAGCCGTGGACCGGCGCCGTGAAGGCGTCGTCGAACGCCCGGAGGCTGCGCACGTCCCGCAGCTCCCCGAGGCCGTAGTCGTGGCCCCGCGCCTCCTGCTTCGAGCGCACCGACCGCCGCAGCGAGCGGAGGAAATAGGCGGTGTACATCCGCCCGAGGCCCTCCTCCAGCGCGTCCGCGCCCGCGGCCAGGTCGTAGGGGACCGAGACCGCGACGGCGGCGTCGAGCAGCTCCCGCGCCGACTCGTCCCGCTCGCCGATCAGCTTGACCAGCGCGTTGCCGCCCAGCGAGAAGCCCACGGCACCGATCGGGCTCCCCCGGCCGCGCTCCCGCAGGCGCTCGAGGACGAAGGCCGGATCGCCGGTCTCGCCGGAGTGGTAGAAGCGCCGGAGCCGATTCGGCTCGCCGCCCCGCGAGCGGAAGTTGAGCGCCACGGCCCGCATTCCGCGGGCGGACAGCTCGCCGCAGACCTGTCGGACGTAGCCCGACTCGGAGCAGCCCTCGAGCCCGTGCAGCACCAGCACGACCGGGCTGCGCTCGTCGGCCTCCGCCTCGCCGGCGAAGTCGAGGTCGAGGAAGTCGCCGTCGGGGGTCTCCCAGCGCTCCCGCCGGAAGCGCACGGGTCGCGTCGGCCGGAGGAACCGTGCGACGAGCGTCTGGAGGTGCGGGCCCCGGGGCCAGGCCGGAGGGTCGAACGGTGGCGGGGCCGACGGGACCGTCGCCGCCACGTCCGACGGTTTCCGGCTTCGCGTCCGCTGTCCCTCCACGTCGCCTCCCGCCACGATCGATTCGGTCATCGGAGACGAAGATACCGACGCTCGAGGTGCGGGCACACCGGAGGCGGCCGGTGCCGTGAGCGGCGATGACGGTAGGATCCTTGCGCGCGAACCCTGCCGTGCGGCGGCGCGGCGGCCGCGCCGCGAGCCACGCGACGGGTTCGGAGGCGAATGGAGTACCGACGGCTGGGCGACAGCGGCCTGCGTGTGAGCGCCGTGGGCCTCGGCTCCTGGCTCACCTACGGACGGACCGTGGGGGAGGACACGGCCCACGCCTGCCTGCGGAGGGCCCACGAGCTGGGCGTCAACTTCTTCGACACGGCCGACGTCTACGGCGGCGGCGACGGCGAGCGGACCCTCGGCCGGTGGCTCGGGGGCGTCCCCCGCGAGAGCGTCGTGGTGGGAACGAAGGTCTACTTCCCGACCGGCGACGGCCCCAACGACCGTGGCCTCTCCCGGAAGCACGTCATGGAGAGCTGCCACGCGTCGCTCAGGCGGCTGGGGACCGACTACGTGGACCTCTACCAGTGTCACCGCTGGGACGCGTCGGTCCCCCTCGACGAGACGCTCCGCGCCCTGGACGACCTCGTCGCGCAGGGCAAGGTGCTCTACACGGGCGTCAGCGAGTGGACGGGCGAGCAGATCCTCGAGGCGCGGCGGCGTCAAGAGGCCGCGGGTCTGCGGCCCCTGGTGAGCAATCAGCCCCAGTACTCCCTGCTGGCCCGCCGCGTCGAGCGGGAGGTGCTGCCCGCGTCGCGCGAGGTCGGCGTGGGCCAGGTCGTGTGGAGCCCTCTCGCCGGCGGCGTGCTGACGGGCAAGTACCGTCCCGGCGAGCCGCCCCCGGAGGGCAGCCGCGGGGGCCGCGAGGGCGACCGCCGGTTCCTCGAGCGCGGCCTGCGGGACGAGGTGCTCGAGGCGGTCCAGCGGCTGCGGACCGAGGTGGCCGAGCCGCTCGGCCTCACGGTGGCCCAGCTTTCCCTCGCCTGGCTGCTGCACCGCGAAGGCGTGGCCTCCACGATCGTCGGCGCGACCGATCCGGCGCAGGTGGAGGAGAACGTGGGCGCCGCCGACGTCGAGCTCGACCCCGAGGCGATGGCCGCGGTGGAGGAGATCGTCGGACCCCATGCGACGGCGATGCAGCCGTGAGCCCCGTCCTCGCCCACGAGCGGGTCGAACCGGGCGGCTCGGAGCAGGCCGGCGCATCGCCCGGCGTGTACTTCCTGCACGGGATCTTCGGCTCGGGCCGCAACTGGCGGTCGGTGGCCCGGCGGGTCGCCGACGAGACCGGGGCGGCAGGCCTGCTCGTCGACCTGCGGCTGCACGGCGATTCGGTCGGCTTCATGCCGCCGCACACCGTCGCCGCCTGCGCCGACGACGTGATCGAGCTGACGGAGGCCGACGGCGGTTCCCCGCGGATCGTCGTGGGGCACTCCTTCGGCGGCAAGGTGGCGCTCGCGCTCGGGCGTCGCGCCCCCCGGGCCGTCCGCAGGCTCTGGATCGTGGACGCCGATCCCTCCGCGGGCCGGACGGGGGGCGAGGCCCGACGGATGCTCGAGGCCCTGCGTCGGCACCCGGGGCCGTTCGAGACGCGGGAGGAGGCCGTGCGCGCGCTGGGCGAGGCGGGGTTCGCCCCTCTCGTCGCGCGCTGGATGGCCACCAACCTCGAGGAGCGCGAGGAGGGGATGTGGTGGGGGCTCAACCTGGACGGCATGCAGGCGCTGCTCGACGACTACGCCCGAACCGACCTGTGGAGGGTCGTCGAGGACCCGCCCGCCCGGCTCGAGGTGGACGTGGTGAAGGCGGAGGACTCCGACGTCCTCGACGAGGAGGCGTGCCGGCGGATCGAGGAAGCGGGGCGGCGGCACCGCCGCACGCGCCTCCACCGGCTCGAGGGAGGCCACTGGCTCAACGTCGCCAACCCGGAGGGGCTCGTGAACCTGCTGACGGAAGGGCTCGCACGATGATTCGATGGGGCGTCTTCGACACGCCGTTCGGACCCACCTTCGTGGCTGCTTCGGCCCGCGGACTCGTCCGCCTCCGCTGGGGGGTGGAGGATCCCGATCCCGCCGCCGAGGAGCTGCGCGAGTCGTTCCCCCTCTGGGGGGTCGAGCGGGAGCCGGAGGCGCTCGAGCCCGCGGCCGACCAGCTCCTGGCCTACTTCGCCGGTTCCCGGCGGAGCTTCGGGGTGGACGTGGACCTGACGGGCACGACGGAGTTCCAGCGGCAGGTCCTCACGGCCGTGCGCGAGATCCCCTACGGGGAGACCGTCTCCTACGGCGAGATGGCGGATCGGCTCGACCGGTCGGGGGCGGGACGTGCGGTCGGGAGCGCCCTCGGCGAGAACCCGGTGCCGATCGTGGTGCCGTGCCACCGGGTGGTCCGGGCGGACGGCCGGGTGGGCGGCTACACGGCCGGCACCGGATACAAGGAGCAGCTCCTCGAGCTCGAGGCCTCCGACGGCGCCTGAGAACGGAACGAAGGGTGCGTCTCACCGTCGGTGCACCGACCGAAGGAGGTCACCATGAAGCCCACCACGCGCCTCACCACGAAGCACGCTCCCCGGGGATCGACGGGCCGGATCGCGGGGGCCGCGCTCCTCGCGGCCGCGCTGCTGGCGGCCACCGCCTGCGGCATCGGCCGGGGCCCGGACGACGGCCAGCCGCGGCCCAACTACCGGGACAACCCCGTGACGCTCGAGGTCGAGAACCGGGCCTGGGCCACCATGCACGTCTACGTGGTCTCGGGCGGCCAGTGGGAGTCGCTCGGCCAGGTCACCAGCCAGACGACGGACACCTACGAGCTCTCGTCGACGATCATGTCCACGTCCGATGAGATCCGGCTGGCCGCCGACCCGGTGGGGTCCACCCGGGCGTACCTGTCGGATCCCGTCCTCGTGCGCCCGGGCGATCGGGTGTCGTGGACGCTGCAGAACAACCTGTCGATGTCCAGCGTGATGGTGCGGTAGCGCGCCCCACCGTACGCGCCGTCGTCGGCGGGCGGCGGTCAGCGCCCCCGGATCAGGCCCAGGACGGCGACCAGGGCGCCGCCCCCGAGGATGGACCACACGACGGGGAAGGCGAAGCCGTCGACGTCGACGACGAACATCGTGGGCAGCCCGAGCGCGTCGGCCATCCAGAGGCCGATGAAGGCACCGACGAAGCCCACCACGATGCTGGTGAGACAGCCCCCGCGGGTGAAGCCGGCGAACGCCTGACCGATCGCGCCGCACACGCCGGCGATGAGGAGCAGAAGCAGGAAAGACGTCAGCGTCATCGGAGGCCTCCATCATGAGCGAACCGTTCTACGTCGTCCGGGCCAGCGTGCGGAAGATAGCCGGCGTCCACCGGCGGGCCACGCTCTCGACCGGGGAGGAGATCGACCTCGGCGTGCACGGGCCGGTGAAGGAGCACTACGGGATCGACGCCCCGGACCTCCCGCTGCCGGTCGACTACATGGTCGCCACCACGGGCGGTTGAATGCTCGGCACCCTCAACGGCGCGCTGGAGGCGCGCGAGGTCGAGCTCGGTCCCGACGACGTCGTCGCGGAGGTCGAGGGCGTCAACGAGATGCGGGGCAAGGTGCCGGTGCTGACCGAGATCCGGGTGCACTACCGGCTTCGCGTCCCCGAGGGGAGCCGCGGCACCGTCGAGAAGATCCTCTCCCGGCACCAGGAGTTCTGTCCCTCGGCCCGGACGCTCGAGGGAGCGGTGGACGTGAGCTGGACCGCCGAGATCGAGGAGATCTGAGCCTCACCCCCCGCCGACGGCGGAATCCGCCGGAGCCGGGCCCAGCCGCTCCACCCGGAAGAGCAGGGTCGCGTCGGGCGGGATGGGGCCGCCCGGCGTGCCACGCTCGCCGTAGCCGAGCTCCGGCGGGATGCGGAGCAGACGGACGCCCCCGGGCCGCATGCCGACGACGCCGAGGTCCCAGCCGCGGATGACCCGGCCGGCGCCGAGTTGGAAGGTGAAGGGCACCCCGCGGTCGTAGCTGGCGTCGAAGCGGGTGCCGTCGGTGAGGCAGCCCAGGTAGTGGACCCGCACCGAGTCGCCGGTGGCCGCGGCCGCCCCCGAGCCCTCGCGGAGCGTGAGGGTGCGAAGCCCCTCCTCCCCTTCGCTCATCGAGTCGGCGGGCACCGCCGTCAGCGTCGCACAGGCCGTGTCGCCCGCCGCCCCGCTCGCGGCCGCCGTGTCCGTGTCGGTCGCCTCGCCGTCCCCGGTCTCTCCACCGCAGGCGGCGAAAGCCGCCAGGACGACGGCCGCCGCGATCCGCGCGCCGTATCTCATGTGGACTCCCCGTTGATGTGCACCGTCTGGACGTTCACGAATTCGCGGATCCCGTGACGGCCGAGCTCCCGGCCGTAGCCGGAGGACTTCACGCCGCCGAACGGGACCCGTGGGTCCGACGAGACCATCCCGTTCACCGTCACCGTCCCCGCCTCCAGGCGATCCAGGAAGTGGGCACGCTCGGTGTCGTCGCCGGTCCATACCGACGCGCCGAGGCCGAAGTCGGTCTCGTTGGCGACCCGGACCGCCTCTTCGACGTCGGAGACGGAGACGAGCGTCGCGACGGGTCCGAAGAGCTCCTCGCGGCGGGCGGGCGACCCCTCGGGGACGCGGTCGAGGACCGTCGGGGCATAGTACCATCCGGGCCGATCCGGCGCTTCGCCGCCGGTCAGGAGGCGGGCGCCCGCGTCGATCGACTCGTCGACCTGCCGGCGGAGCGTGTCCCTGAGGTCCTCGCGTGCGAGCGGACCCACGTCGGTGTCCGCCTCCGTCGGATCCCCCACCGAGAGCGCCTCCATCCCCTCCACCATGCGCTCGGAGAACTCGTCGGCCACCGCCTCGTGGAGGACGAACCGCTTGGCGGCGATGCACGACTGACCGCTGTTCTGGACCCGAGCACGGACGGCCGTGGCGGCCGCGGCCTCGAGGTCGGCCCCGGGCATGACCACGAAGGGATCGCTACCGCCGAGCTCGAGCACCGTCGTCTTGACCCGCTCGCCGGCCCGGGCGGCCACGGCGCTGCCGGCGCGGACGCTCCCCGTGACGGTCGCGGCCCGGACCCGATCGTCGTCGAGCACCTCGGCCACCCGATCGGTCGCCACGAAGAGGTTCTGGAAGCAGCCCTCCGGGAATCCCGCCTTCCGGAA
The DNA here is from genome assembly GCA_964515425.1 of uncultured Gemmatimonadota bacterium. Lineage (GTDB taxonomy): Bacteria > Gemmatimonadota > Gemmatimonadetes > Palauibacterales > Palauibacteraceae > CAYVFM01. The sequence continues at coordinate 14,810 of CAZEUW010000006.1, forward strand.
GATCCCCTCGATGGCCACGGCGCACTGCGGCACGTTGGGGGCGTGCTTGAGCAGTCCGACGTTGCCCGCCATGAGGGCCGGCGCCGCGAACCGGAAGACCTGCCAGAAGGGGAAGTTCCAGGGCATCACGGCCAGGACGGGGCCGAGCGGTCGATACCGGACCCAGGTGCGGTCGGCGTCGGTCTGGACCTCCTCGGCGGCGAGGTAGGCACCGGCGTGCTCCGCGTAGTGGCGGCAGACCCAGGCGCACTTGCGCACCTCGGCCACCGCCTGCTCCACGGGCTTGCCCATCTCGACCGTCATCAGCCGGGCGTATGCCTCGTCCCCTCGCTCGAGGAGGTCCGCGGCCCGCTCCATGCGCTCGGCCCGCCATCCCAGCGACGTCTCGCGGTGCTCGCGCGCCGTCCGGTGCGCGCTCTCGAGCCGCGCCTGCAGCTCGCGGTCGCCGAGGAGGTCGAAGTCGCGCAGGTGCTCGCCGTTGGACGGGTCGACGCTCCGGAACTCGCTCACGTGGCTCTCGTCCCCTTCCGTTCGACGCGGCCGTTGCGTCGGCCTCGGGGAGCACGAAGCGTTCCACGCCGGAGGTGTCACGCGAGGCCCTCCGACGTGGCGAAGACGGGGAGTTCGCCCCAGACTAGGAGCTCGGCTCGCCAGCCCTCACGCCCACGCGGGAGATGACGTGAGCGTCCCCACGATCGCCCGAAGGCGCACCGCGGCGATCCTCAACCCGGCCGCGGGCCGGGCGGCCCGCTATCCGTGCGTGGCGGAAGAGATGGCCCGGCTCTCCGGGGCGGGGATGCATCGCACCCGGGGCCCCGGGCACGCCGCGGAGCTCGCGGCCTCGGTCGTACGGAACGGGGCGGACGAGCTCGTCGTGGGTGGGGGCGACGGCACGATCCACGAAGTCGTGAACGGTCTCTCGGCCGCCGGCAGGCGGCCGCTCCGCCTGGGCCTCGTTCCGCTCGGTACGGGCAACGACCTGTGCCGCTCGCTCCGGCTCCCGCTCGACCCGCACGACGCCGTGGCCGCGCTGAGGGACCGGTTCCAGCGTCCGGCCGACTTGATGGCCGCGGAGGTGGACGGCCACCGGCGGATCGCGGTGAACTTCGCGCTGGGTGGGCTGGCCGGCGACATCGCGGTCCACGTGACCGACGAGCGGAAGCGGGTCTGGGGCGGGCTCGTCTACCTCCGGGGGGCGATCGAGAGCCTCCGCGGCCTGCGGAGCTACCGGACGGTGCTGGTGCTGGACGGCGAGCCCCTCTCCCCCCTCGATCTCGTGGCCGTGGTGGTGGCCAACGGGCGGTGCCTCGGCGGCGGGATCCCCGCGGCCCCGCTCGCCGAGCCGGACGACGGCCTCCTGGACGTCGTCGCGGTGACCGCCTGCTCGCCGCTCCGGCTCCCCGGCCTCGTGGCGGCCGTCCTCGCGGGCCGGCACCTCGACGAGCCTCGGGTGCTCTGGCGCCGCGCCCGCCGCGTCGAGGTGCGGACGGACGCCGGCATGCCCTTCAACCTCGACGGACAGCCGCTGGGCTCCGGGCGCGCCTCGTTCGAGGTGCTCCCCGGAGCGCTCCGGATCGCCGCGCCCCGTCCCGCCTGACGCCGGCGCGGCCGTCGCCCCGCTTCCGGGCAACGCTCTCCGGCTCCTCCCTGTCCAACGGTCGGTTCGAGAGACGACGATGCCGCCCCGTGGCGGCTCCACCAGGTGAGGGAGCTTACGAGCGATGAGCAGGCGAGCGACGACGTGGCTGTTGACGGTGACCCTCCTGATCGGCGGCACGGCCGTCGGGATCCGGGCGCAGGAGGGGGAGGACGAGGAGGCGCGGGCGGAGCGGAGCGAGCGGCAGAGGACCCTCGAGGCGGTCGGACCGATGGTCCGCGCCCGGCTCGCGACCTCCGGAGGTTGGCTCGGGGTCCGCGTCGAGGACGTGGACGACGCGCGCGCCGAGGAGCTCGGACTCGCCGGACCGCGAGGCGCGCTGGTCGCGGGTGTCGAAGAGGAGTCGCCGGCCGCCGAGGCGGGCCTGCGCGAGGGCGACGTGATCGTCTCCTTCGACGGCGAGGCGGTCCGGAGCGTCGGGGAGCTCGTGCGGCTCGTGCGCGAGACGCCCGCCGGGAGGAGCGTCCCGCTGGAGGTGATGCGCGACGGCGAGCGCCGGAGCCTGTCGGCGACGGTCGGTGATCGGCCGGGGCCCCGGGCGTTCCGCTTCCGGGGCGGGCCGGACGGCATGGACGACGTCGAGCTGCGCCTCGAACGGCTCGGCGAGCGCCTCTCCGGGGCGCGGATGGCGAGGGTCCACGAGCGCGTGGAGCGGGCCATGGAGCGGGCCCGCGAGCACGCCGAAGGAATCGGGTTCGATTGGGAGGACGGCGACGTCCACGTCTTCCAGGTCTCGGCCCGACCGAGGCTCGGGGTGCAGCTCCAGAGCCTGACCGACCAGCTCGCCGAGTACTTCGGCGTGAGCGAGCGCGGCGGCGTGCTGATCTCGGCCGTACGCGAGGGCTCGCCCGCGTCGGCGGCGGGTCTGCGCGCCGGCGACGTGGTGGTCGCATTCGACGGCGAGGAGATCGAGGACGCGGGCGACCTGATGCGTGCCGTGCGCGAGGCCGAAGCGGGCTCCGCGACGGTGACCGTCGTCAGGCGGGGACAGGAGCGCGAGATCACCGTCGAGCTCCCCGAGGAGGAGCGGGCCGGGCCGGAGGAGGAGGGGGCGACGGGTCGGCGTGTCCCGGCCGGTCCGGCGCCCCCGGCCCGCGCCGGGGTCCGGAGCCTGCGGCTCGTGGCGCCGCGGGTGGCCCCCGCGCGTCCCGCCCCGCGTCGAGCCGCGCCCCGTGCCCCCCGGGCTCCGGTGATCGTGATCTGAGCGGGAGCACACCGGGGCTGGTCTTCGGATTGCATGCCCGTGAAGGCGTGAGGCCGACACCGACGCGCCCGTCCCGGAGGCTCCGATGACCGCCGACTTCCGCTACGTCCGCTGGTTCGGGGAGATCAGCAGCGAGGACCTGCCCCAGGTGGGCGGCAAGAACGCCTCGCTCGGGGAGATGATCGGGGCGCTCGAGGAGCAGGGGATCCGCGTGCCGGACGGCTTCGCGGTGACCGCCGACGCGTACTGGTGCTTCCTGGACGCGAACGATCTCCGGCAGCCGATGAGCGACCGCCTGCACGACCTGCGGGACGGCGTCGAGAGCCTCGAGCACGTGGGCCGGTCCATCCGGAAGGCGATCCGTGGAGCGTGGATCCCCGAGGAGATCGCCCGGGAGATCCGCGAGGCCTACCATCAGCTCAGCCGCCGCTACGGGATGGAGGAGGCGGACGTCGCCGTGCGGAGCAGCGCCACCGCGGAGGACCTGCCGCACGCCAGCTTCGCGGGGCAGCAGGAGTCCTTCCTGAACGTCGTCGGCGAAGCCGAGCTCATGGAGCGCTGCCGACGCTGCTACGCGTCCCTCTACACCGACCGGGCGCTCGCCTACCGGATCGAGAAGGGCTTCCGGCACCTGGAGACCGCGATCTCGGTCGGCGTGCAGAAGATGGTGCGGGCGGACAAGGCGTGTGCGGGGGTCTCCTTCTCCATCGACACCGAGAGCGGCTACCCCGGCGCGGTGATGGTCACCGCGGCGTGGGGGCTGGGCGAGAACCTGGTGAAGGGGCGGGTCACCCCCGACCAGTACACGGTCTACAAGCCCTTCCTCGACCGCGACGACGTGTCCCCCATCGTCGAGAAGACCCTCGGCGAGAAGGAGCGCAAGGAGATCTACGTCTCCTCCGCCCACGGCGGCTCGCGCAGCTACTACACGACCGAGGGGGAGCGCGGCACCTGGGTGCTCGACGAGGACGAAATCCTCGAGATCGCGCGATGGACGTGCCGGATCGAGGACCACTACGGCACCCCGATGGACGTGGAGTGGGCGAAGGACGGGGATTCGGGCGAGCTCTTCGTCGTGCAGGCGCGGCCCGAGACCGTCCAGTCCCAGCGCGAGGACGGCGCCCGCGTCCTGAGCCATCGGCTGGTCGGGGAAGGCCGCGAGCTGCTCAGCGGCCTGAGCGTGGGCGAGGCGATCGCGGCCGGTCGGGTGAGCCGGGTGCTGCGGGTGGAGGACGCCGACCGGGTCGAGGACGGGGCGATCCTCGTCACCCGGATGACCGACCCCGACTGGGTGCCGGTCATGAAGCGGGTGGCCGGCATCGTCACCGACACGGGGGGGCGCACCTGCCACGCGGCGATCGTGAGCCGCGAGCTCGGGATTCCCGCGCTGGTCGGGACCGGGAACGGGACGGAGCTGCTGGAGGACGGCGCCGAGGTGACGCTCTCCTGCGCCGCGGGCGACGTCGGGCACGTCTACGAGGGCCTGCTCGAGTTCGAGTCCGAGGAGGTCGACCTCTCCGACGTCCCGGAGACCCGAACGCGCCTGATGCTGAACGTGGGCAGCCCCGCCGCCGCCTTCCGCTGGTGGAGGCTCCCCGCCGACGGGGTCGGTCTCGCCCGGATGGAGTTCATCATCGGCAACCGGATCAAGATCCACCCGATGGCGCTCGTCCGGTATCCCGACCTGGCCGACGCCGACGCCGTGGAGGAGATCGGACGCCTCACGCGCGGCTACGACGACCCGACGGAGTACTTCGTCGACCACCTGGCCCGGGGCATCGCCAAGATCGCCTGCGTCCACCACCCGGAGCCGGTGATCGTGCGGATGAGCGACTTCAAGACCAACGAGTACGCCGACCTGATCGGGGGGCGGGAGTTCGAGACGGAGGAGGCCAACCCGATGCTCGGGTTCCGGGGCGCCGCCCGCTACTACAGCGACCGCTACCGCGAGGGCTTCGCGTTGGAGTGCCGCGCCATCCGCCGGGTCCGGGAGGAGATCGGGCTGGACAACGTGCGGATCATGATCCCCTTCTGCCGCACGCTCGCGGAAGCGGACCGGGTGCTGGAGGTGCCGGCCGAGCACGGCCTGCGGCGGGGGGAGGACGGCCTCGAGGTCCACGTCATGTGCGAGGTGCCCTCGAACGTGGTGCTCGCCGAGCGCTTCGCCGAGCGCTTCGACGGCTTCTCGATCGGCAGCAACGACCTCACGCAGCTCGCGCTCGGGGTCGACCGCGACTCGAGCGAACTGGCCTACCTGTTCGACGAGCGCGACGAGTCCGTGAAGTCGATGATCCGCGAGGTGATCCGAGCGGCGCACGCGAAGGGGAAGCCGGTGGGGATCTGCGGACAGGCGCCCAGCGACCATCCCGACTTCGCCGAGTTCCTGGTCCGGGCCGGCATCGACTCGATGTCGCTGAACCCCGACAGCCTCGTCCAGGTGAAGCGTCGGGTGGCCGAGGTCGAGGCGGCCGTCGGGGCGGTCGATTCCGAGGCGGCCTCCGCCTGAAGCTGGGCGCGCCGGCGCGGGGGCGGCGCCGCTCTACCGGTCGGCCGAAGCGGTCCGCGAGGACAGCCGGTCGCGATAGATCCAGGCGAGGGCGGCGAGGCCCGCCACCGCCTGGAGGCCCGAGAAGAGCTGCGAGAGGGTCAGACCGGCCAGCACGTGCGGCTCCACGCGCAGGTACATCAGCGGGAACCGGAGCAGCCCGTAGACGGCCACGAAGGTCCAGAACAGGGCGCCGGGGCGCGGGTTCGCATATCGCTCCTCCAGCCACAGCACGGCCAGCACCGTCCACTCCTTGGCGAACTCGTAGAGCTGGACCGGGTGGCGGCAGCCCTCGGGCGGATCCCGGAGCCACCGGCTCTGCGTGTAGTCGACGCAGAAGGGGCCGTCCCAGCGGGTCCCGTACATCTCCCCGTTCACGAAGTTGGCGATCCTGCCGAGGCCGAGGGCGAAGGCCGCGGGGATCACCAGCCGGTCCAGGAGCGCGAAGATCGGGACCCCGGAGCGGCGCGCGAAGAGCCACGTGGCGACCGGCACCCCGACCAGCCCGCCGTGGAACGCCATCCCCCCGTTCCAGATCGCGATCCAGGCCATCGGATCGAAGCCGTAGACCGAGTACTCGAACACGAAGACGTGGAAGAAGCGGGCGCCGAAGATCACCCCGCCGATCAGCCAGAGCAGGTACTCGTAGACGCCGTCCTCGTCGAGGTTCGGCACCGCGTTCCGTCGCGCCGCACGGAGCAGGAGCCACCAGGCGAGGAGGAAGCCGAGGATGTAGGGGAGCGCGTACCACCGGATCCCGAAGCTGCCGTGGATCCGGAGGAGGAAGGGGTCGAAGTCGTGGAGGATTCGCGCGAGCACGGCCTCAGGCTAGGGTCGCGGGCCCGGCCGCACAACGCGGCGCGACGCGCGCCCCCCGGTCCGCGGCGCGGGCGATTCGGCTCCGGACGTACGAACGCCGGCGCGCGGCTTCGGTTTCGGCCTCGAAGGCCACTTCGCCGTTCCTTGCCACAGGAGGGTGCCGCACGCCGGCGTGTCGCTGTCGTCGCCGTCCACTATGACGAGTCTCGTCGTCCAGAGGTTGCACGGTCCCCTTCCCACGCCTCCAGGTCCACCCGGATGATCTCGATCGCCTCCTCGACGGACCCGACGCAGCGCGGGATCTCGAGGTCCTCCTCGCTCGCCAGGGCGGGGACCCGGTCGAGCATGTGGCGCCGCGTCCATTCGACCAGCTCGCCCCACATGCCTCCGACCAGGACGAGGGGGAGGTCGGGGACGTGCCGCACCTGGCAGAGCTGCCAGATCATCAGCGCCTCCAGGCTCGTTCCGATCCCGCCGGGCATGACGATGAACGCGTCGGAGAGCCGGACGAAGTGGTGGAGCCGGGAGAAGAAGGTGCGGTGCATGTAGGCCTTCTCGACGAACGGATTGGCCTCCTGCTCGTGGGCGACGTCGATGTTCAGGCCGTAGGAACGGGTTCGGCCGTCCCGGTCGCCGAGCACCTCGCCCTCGTTGGCCGCCTGCATCAAACCCGGCCCGCCCCCGGTGACGATGTCGCAGCCCATCGAGGCGAGCTCCTCGGCGAGCCGGCGGACGTCGTCGTACAGCGGGTCGCCCTCCCGCATCCGCGAGGAGCCGAAGATCGTCACCCGGTAGTACTTGGACTGGCTGGGCCGGATGCGGGAGAGGTCGTCCACGACGTTCCACAGGTCGAGGAGCGCGTCCTCGATGACGTCGAACGTCTCGGGCGACTCGGAGACCACCGCGCTCTGCTCCTCGGTCATGACGGATCCCTCGATGGATGCGGCAATCGGTGCGGAGGGGACGGCCGGGCGGCGCTCGCCGGACCGGCCGCGATGCTCGGAATACCCTGGCGCCGCGGCGGCGTTTCCGGGCGTGCGCGACCGGCGGCGTTGTCTCGACCCGCGTGGCCGCCCACACTGTCCAGGGTCCGCCCGCACCGCGTCCCACGGCACGGAGAAGCGCATGACGCCCCGAACGCTCCCGACCCCGCTCCAGCTCGTCGTCGCAGCGCTCCTCGGACTCCTGCCGGCCCTCGCGATCGCGCCGGCGCCGGCGAGCGCGCAGGAGGGGGCGGCCGCGCACGGGGAAGGGCCCTTCGAGCGGCTCCTGATCCGTGGCGGCACGCTGATCGACGGGACCGGCGCGCCGCCCAGGGGACCGGTCGACGTGGTCGTCGAGGGCGACCGCATCGAGGACGTGCGGGCGCGCGCCGCGCCCGACATGCCCGACGACCGCGTCGGGGCGGCCGAGGAGGACGGTCGCACCCGGGTGATCGACGCCCGGGGCATGTGGATCCTCCCCGGCTTCGTCGACCTGCACGGCCACCTGCACGGCGATCGCGAGTGGACGCCGCCCGGGGACGTGTGGAAGCTCTGGCTCGCCCACGGCGTGACCACCGTGCGCGACCCGGGATCGGGGAGCGGGCTGGCGTGGACGCTCGACGTCGCGGAGCGCAGCGATCGGGGCGAGATTCCGGCCCCGCACGTGCGCGCCTACGCCTTCGTCGGCAGCGGCTGGGAGGAGGGGCCGGTCGACACCCCGGAGCGGGCCCGGGCGTGGGTGCGCTGGGCGGCGGAGCGGGGCGCCGAGGGAGTGAAGATCCGCGACACCTACGATCCACGGGTCGCCCGCGCCGTCGTCGAGGAGGCCGGGCGACTCGGCCTGGGCACGGCCGCCCACCTCACCCAGATGGGCGTGGCCCGCTTCGACGCCCTCGAGGCGGCCACGGCCGGCCTCACGACCCTGGAGCACTGGTACGGGCTCCCCGAGGCGCTCTTCGTGGAGCGGACCGTCCAGGACTTCCCTCCGGACTACGACTACGGAGACGAGTACGACCGCTTCCGGGAGGCGGGCCGGCTGTGGCGGCAGGCCGCGGCGCCCGGCAGCGAGCGGTGGACCACGGTGCGCGACTCCCTGCTGGCGCTCGGGCTCGTCCTCGATCCGACCCTCACCATCTACGAGGCGAACCGCGACGTGATGCGCGCACGGGAGGCCGAATGGCACGACCGCTACACCCTGCCCGCCCTTCGAGACTTCTTCCGGCCGAGCCGGGAGAGCCACGGCTCGTACTGGTTTCGCTGGACCACGGCCGACGAGGTCGCGTGGAAGGAGAACTTCCGCCTCTGGATGCGGTTCCTGGACGATTACAAGGACCACGGAGGCGCGGTCTGCACGGGCTCCGACTCCGGCTACATCTACAAGCTCTACGGCTTCGGCTTCGTGCGTGAGCTCGAGCTGCTGCAGGAGGCGGGCTTCCATCCGCTGGAGGTGATCCGGGCGGCCACGCTGTGCGGCGCCGAGGCGCTGGCGCGGCCGGGAGGCGAGCCCCCCGACTTCGGCGCCGTGCGTCCCGGGATGCGCGCCGACCTCGTGATCGTGCCCGGCAACCCCGTGCGCGACTTCAAGGTGCTCTACGGGACCGGCGCCGTGCGCCTCGACGAGGAGACCGGCGAGGTCCGGCGGATCGGCGGGGTGCGCTGGACGGTGAAGGGCGGAATCGTCTACGACGCCCGTCGGCTGCTGGCCGACGTGGAGGCGATGGTCGAGGAGGCCCGCTCGCCCAGCGAGGCCGGCGAGGGCAGTCGGTAGCTCGGCGCGCGGCCGGCAGGTGCGGAGTGCGTCTCCGCGGAGACGCCCGCGCCGTGAGCGATCTCCCGCCTTGACGAGCCGATCGGCCGATAATACGTATTAGCAGACCGCCAATACGTATTGGCACCCCGGCGGCCGAGCGCCGCGGACGGCCGCGCCTCCTGGAGGGACGGGTCATCCATTGTCCGAATCCGCCGCTTCCCGCCGCGTCACGATGCACGACGTGGCCGAGCGGGCCGGCGTCTCCCAACCCACGGTGTCGCTCGTCCTGGGCGACAACCCGGAGGCACGGGTCGCCGACGCCACCCGGCGGCGCGTACTCGAGGCGGCCCGGGAGCTGGGGTACCGACCCAACCTGCTCGCGCGAGGCCTCTCGCGGCGGCGCTCCTACGCCCTCGGAGTGGTCGTCCCCGACCTCTCCAACCCGTTCTTCGCCGACGTGGTGAGCGGCGTCCAGGCGGTCGCGGCGGAGGAGGGATACGCCGTGCTCCTCTGCGAGGGCCGACACGTCCCGGCGGAGCGCCACCTCGAGGAGCTTCGGAGCCGGCTCATCGACGGCGTCATCCTGGACTCGGCCGGCGAGTCCTCCGTACCGGTGGAGCGGCTCGAAGGCCTGAACCTCGTCCTCATCGACGAGCCCACCGACCGCTGGCCGGGTGTGGCGAGCGACGCCGAGGCGGCGGGGCGGCTCGCCGCCGAGCACCTGCTCGAGCTCGGCCACCGGCGCCTGGCCTACCTGGGGCCGGCCAGCCCCGCCTTCGGGTTCCGGCACCGGGAGCGGGGGTTCGTGGCGCGATTGGCCGAGGAGGGACTGCGGCTCGACTCGGACCGCCTCCGCCGCGTGCCGGCCACCGCCGAGGGCGGCGCGGAGGGCATGACGTCGCTGCTGGCGCTGGCGGAGCCTCCGACGGGCGTCTTCTGTGCCGACGACCGCGTGGCCGTCGGAGCGCTCAAGGCGTGTCTGAGCGACGGCGTCGGCGTGCCCGAGCGCGTGTCTCTGGTCGGGTGCGACGACGTGGAGCTGGCCCGCCTGACCTCGCCCGAGCTCACGACGGTGAGGGTGCCGGCCCGGGAGATGGGGGCGCGGGCGGCTCGATTGCTGGTGCGGCGGTTGGAGGGCGGAGACACCGGCCCGGGTCCGTCGCGGCCGCTTCCCGTGGAGCTGGTGCGGCGCGGGAGCAGCGGACCGCCGCCCGGTCGGAGCGCGGCGTGACGGCCGGGGCGACGTCGCGCCGGGCGACCGTCACCGGGACGGGCTCGTTCGTGCCCGACCGCGTGGTGACGAACGCGGAGCTCTCCGAGCGGCTGGGCGAGGACGTCGACGAGTTCGTCTCCCAGGTGCTCGGCATTCGCGAGCGGCGCTTCTGCGGCCCCGACGAGTCGACGGCGGACCTGGCCGCCGGGGCGGGTCGTCGCGCCCTGCGGGCCGCGGACCGGGAACCGCGGGAGGTCGACCTGTTGATCGTGTCCACCGACACGCCGGAGTACGTCTCTCCGGCCACCTCGGCGGTGGTGGAGGAGCGGCTGGGGCTCGGGAGCGCCGGGGCCTTCGACGTGAACGCGGCCTGCGCGGGCTTCGTGACGGCGCTGGACGCGGCCGCCAAGTACGTGGCGGCGGATCCGGCCTACGACGTCGTCCTCGTGGTGGCCGCCTACGCGATGTCGAAGCACCTCGACCTCGACGACAAGAAGACGGCCACGATCTTCGCCGACGGGGCGGGCGCCGTGGTGGTCGAGCCCGCCGGCGAGCCGGGCGTGCTGCGGTGTCGGCTGGAGGCGGACGGAAGCTACGCGGAGTACATGGGGGTCTTCGCGGGGGGCACGGCACGGCCGGTGGACGAGGAGGTCCTGGAGGAGGGCTACGCCAATCGCGTCCGCTTCGTCCGGAAGTACCCGCCGGAGGTGAACGAGCGCGGCTGGCCGCGGATCGCCCGCTCCGTGCTGGCCGAGGACGGCTTCGAGCCGGAGGACGTGGACCTGTGGCTCTTCACCCAGGTCAACCGCTCCACGATCGAGGCCGTGATGGAGGCGCTCGGCCAGCCGATGGAGCGGGCCCACACCGTCATGCACAAGTGGGGCTACACCGGCTCGGCGTGCGTCGCGATGGCCCTCGACGACGCGGTGGCCGCCGGTCGCCTCGAGGAGGGCGACCTGGTGGCGATGGTCGCCTCCGGAGCCGGCCTCGCCATGGGCTGCCTCACGCTGCGGTGGAACCGGGGGGACCGGTGAGGCGCTCGGCGCGCGGTCCGGCGCTGGCGTGGGACGGCGTGGAGGGCGCCACGGTGCCGGACCTCTTCGCCCGCCGCGTCCGGGAGCACCCCGACCGCGTGGCGCTCCGTGCGCCGGCCGCGGGCGGCGCTACCCGCCCGGAGGAGGTGACGTGGGGAGGGTGGGACCGCCGCAGCCGCCGCTTCGGCGCCGCGCTGGTGGAGGCGGGCATCGAGCCGGGCGAGAAGGTGGCCGTCTTCGCCGGCAACCGCGTCCTCTGGCCGCTGGCCGACGTCGGCGCGGTGCGGGCCGGCCTGGTCGGGCTCGGCCTCTACCCCTCCTCCGCCCCCGCCCAGGTGCGCCGGGTGCTGGCCGACGGCGGCGCCTCGGTGGTCGTCGTGGACACCGAGGAGCGGCTCGGCCGCGTCCTCGAGGTGCGCGACGACCTCCCGGAGCTGCGGCGGGTGGTGTGCCAGGACGCGGCCGGCGACGGCGTGACGGGGTGGGACGAGTGGATGGAGCGCGGCGGGCGGGCGCTGGCGGGCGGGGCGGCCGAGGAGCTGGAGCGCCGGGCGAGCGCCGTCGAGCCCGGGGACACGGCCGTGCTCATCTACACCTCCGGCTCGACGGGGGAGCCGAAGGGAGCCCGGATCACCCACCGCTGCCTGCTGGCCTCGGCCGCGTCGATCCGACAGGCGCTGGGCCTCCGGGCCGACGACACCACGATGTCCTTCCTCCCCTTCTGCCATTCCGCGGAGCGCGTCTTCGGCCTCTACACCCGAATCCTGTGCGGGATGGAGGCGGCCCTGGTGGAGGACGTGGGCCGTCTGTGGGACGTGGCGGTCGACTACGCCCCCACCGTGTTCGGCGGACTTCCGCGCTTCTACGAGAAGATCCACGCGGCGCTCGGGGGCCCGGACGGCGGGAGTTGGCAGGACTTCCTCGGCTCCCGGGTCCGCCTCGCGACCTCGGGCGGCGCGACCCTGCCGGAGGCGGTCACGCTCGGGCTGCGGGAGCGGGGGTTGACGGTGCTGGGCGCCTACGGCCTCACCGAGCACCTGTGCGTGGCCATGAACCGGCCCGACCGCCGGAACCTCGCCACCAGCGGTCCGCCGATGCCGGGCACCGAGCTCCGGATCGCCGAGGACGGCGAGGTGCTCGTGCGGCGCGGTCCGCTCACCTTCGACGGCTATCACGGGCGGCCGGAGGCCACCCGGGAGGCGTTCACCGGAAACGGCGAGTGGCTGCGTACCGGCGACCTGGGCGAGCTCGACGACGAGGGCTTGCTGCGCATCACGGGACGGAAGAAGGAGCTCCTCGCCCTCTCGACGGGCAAGATGATCGCCCCGGCCCCGGTGGAGGCCGCCCTCGCCGGGGACCCGACGATCTCCCGGGCGGTGGTGTTCGGCGAGGGTCGAAAGTTCGTCTCCGCCCTGATCGTCCCGGCGGACGACGGGTCGGGGCCGGCGGAGGAGCGGCTGAAGGCCGCCGTCCGGCGCGTGAACCGGGACCTGTCGCGCACCGAGTCGGTGCGCCGGTTCCTCGTGGCCGAGGCCGACCTGAGCGTCGCCGCGGGGGAGCTGACGCCGACCGGCAAGGTGCGGCGGGAGCGGGTCGCCGAGCGCTGGTCGGAGCGGCTCGACGCGCTCTACCGGGGCGAGGCGGGGGTCGACGTCGACGCCGGGGACGACGCGGGCCCCGAGGTCGCCGGGGGCTCCCGGGCCGCGGCCGAGGCGGACGCCGCGGGAGGGGGATCGGCATGAGCGCGTCCGGCGCGAC
>CAZEUW010000007.1:0-2461 GCA_964515425.1 uncultured Gemmatimonadota bacterium
GAGCTCCGGGCTCACGCGGTCGTCACGACGGTAGATTCGTGGAATCGGGAATGCCCGCTATTGTGGCGACCGGTGCGCTCTGCGCGGTTGCGATCGCGGCCAGCATATACGACGTTCGAGAGAACCGAATTCCTAACGTCCTGTCCCTATCCGCACTCGTGATCGGCCTGGCCCTTCGGGCGCCGGGCGGCTGGGAGGCCCTCGCTGGTGGCCTCCTCGGCGCGGGGATCTGTTTCCTGCTCGCGCTGCCGCTCTTCCTGCTCGGCGGCGCGGGTGGAGGGGACCTCAAGCTCTTGACCGCGTTCGGTGCGTTCCTGGGACCCTCCCGCCTGCCCCTGGCGCTGTTCGGGATGGCGATGGTGGGAGGCCTGATGGCAGCCGTCGCGATCTTCCGCCGGGGTTCCGTCCAAGAGGTGTCGGCGAACCTGAAGACGATCATGATGTCGTTCGACCGGCGGAGCTTCACCGGGTGGAAGGGAGAGGACTCCGAGGCGCCGCTCACGATCCACTCGCCGGACGCGCTCACCGTGCCCTACGGCGTCGCGATCTCGGCGGGGGCCCTCATAGGGTGGTTTCTGACATGAACAAACTATCGCGGTACCCGAAAAACGTTGCGGCTTCTGTGGATCGACGGCTTCGTCGTCTGACGGGCCGGCCCCTCAGAGCCCGGGAGGACGGCGGACAATCGCTGGTCGAGTTCGTGCTCGTCCTGCCGGTACTGCTCGTGCTCGTGTTCGGGATCATCGAGTTCGCCAACGCGTGGCGGACCTCGCAGATCGTGACGAACGGGGCGCGAGAGGGGGCGAGGATGGCGGTGCTCCCCAAGACCAGCGGGGTCGCGGGCATCGAGGCCCGTGTCAAGAGCTACCTCGCCAACAGCGGGCTCGACGAGACCGATGCGGTCGTCTCCGTCGATTGCGACCTGGACGGTGACGGAGACTTCGGCGACGGCCAGGACCAGGAGTGCCCGCAGAGTGGGCAGGCGCAGAGGATCAACGTGCAGTTCGATTTCACCTTTTCATTCCTGGGGCCGATGATCAACTTCATGCAAGGCAGCGGGGGGGACCAGTTCGGGACCATCACGCTGGACGCTACCACCATCATGCGAACCGAGTAGGGGCGGGTTATGCGACGTCGAATGGTGATCATCCTGGTGCTGGCGCTCGTCTCCGGCGGCCTCGCAGCGTACCTGGCGTACCGGGTCGTGAGCGGGACCGACGAGGAGGGCGAGCAGCAGCGCACGGTTCAGGTGACCGAGGTCGCCGTGGCCGCCAGTCCGATGGACGTGGGCCACATCGTGGCCGCGGAGGACGTCAAGATGGTGGAGTGGCCGGCGGACGCGGTGCCCGCCGACTACAGCCAGTCGGCCTCGGAGGTCGTGGGCCGCGGCGTCATCACGCCGGTGGCGGTCAACGAGCCGCTGCTCGCCTCCAAGCTGGCGCGCATGGAAGCCGGTGGCGGGTTGTCGATCGTCATTCCCGAGGGGATGCGGGCGATCAGCGTCCCGGTGAACCAGGTGGTCGGGGTGGCGGGCTTCGTCCTCCCGGGCACGCGGGTCGACGTCCTGGTCACGGCCACGCCGCCGGGAGGCGGCGAGTTCGAGACCCAAGTCGTCCTGCAGGACGTCGAGGTGCTCTCGGCCGGACAGCTGATCCGGCGCACCACGGAGGGCCAGACGCAGCCGCAGGTGGTCTCGGTCGTGACCGTCCTGGTCACGCCCGAGCAGGCCGAGACGCTCACGCTGGCCACCGAGAGCGGTCAGCTCCAGCTCGCTCTGCGAAACACCCTCGATCGGGACACGGTCGAGACGGCGGGCCTCGAGGCCAGCAACGTTCTTCCCCGGTGGCGGATCACGCAGCGGGCTCCGGTGAGCGCCGGGCCCCGGCGCCCCGCCTCACGGGTCCAGGTCGAGATCTACCGCGGTCCCGATCGCAGCACCGCGACCGTGGATACGAGCATGGGAGGTGGAAGGTGAACGGGGGACTCGAAGGCGACGCTCGAGGCGGGCGGTCGGATCGGCGGATGGCCGGTGCGGTGACGTCCACCGTCCTGGCGGCCCTCGCGGCCGCGCTCCTGGCGCCTTTCGCGCTCTCGGCACCGGCCGCCGCGCAGGAGGCCGCCGCCGACCGCGAGGTGATCCAGGTCTCGCTCAACAGCTCCGAAGTGCTGGAGTTCCCGTCGAACCTCCAGCGCATCTCCATCGGCAACCCCGCGGTCGTGGACGCCGTCGTGGTCTCGGCCCGGGAGGTGGTGCTGAACGGAAAGCAGATCGGCTCGACGAGCTTCCTGACCTGGAGCGCGGCCGGCGAGCGGACGGCCTATCAGGTGTCCGTCACCGCCGACGCGGGCGGGCTCGAGCACGTCCTCGACCGGCAGGTCCCCGACGAGGACATCGACGTGTCGTCCACCGGCAACTCGATCGTCCTCTCCGGCGAGGTCAGCCGGCGGCAGGTGGCCACGA
>CAZEUW010000007.1:2561-25895 GCA_964515425.1 uncultured Gemmatimonadota bacterium
TTCATCCGGGCGCTCCAGAGCAAGGGCAACTTCAGGAGCCTGGCCGAGCCGAACCTGCTCGCGACGCCCGGCGACACGGCCTCTTTCCTGGCGGGCGGCGAGTTCCCCTACCCGGTCGTCCAGGGAACCCAGAACGCCGCGGTGACGATCCAGTTCCAGGAATTCGGCATTCGTCTCAGCTTCCTGCCGACGATCACGAACAGCGGCGCGATCCGTCTCCAGGTCGAGCCGGAGGTCTCACAGCTCGACTTCTCGCAGGGGCTGTCCATCTCGGGCTTCCAGGTGCCGGCCATCCTCTCGCGACGGGCGGCGACCACGGTGGAGCTCCGCGACGGACAGACCTTCGCCATCGCCGGCCTGCTGGACAACAACTTCCAGAAGAACGTCAACAAGGTGCCCTTCCTCGGGGACATCCCGATCCTGGGAGCGCTGTTCCGCTCGGAGGACATCCAGCAGAATCGGACCGAGCTGCTCGTCCTGGTGACGCCCCGCCTGGTGGGGCCGACCGACGAGTCGCCTCCGATCCCCACCGGGGAGCCGGAGACGTGGGACTGGGAGAAGTCGCTTCAGGACTTCCCGGCCGCGAGCGACGAGAGCGAGAGTGAATGACGCGGTCATGACGCACGCACGCAAAGGGGAAGGCTGATGGCCCCGGACAGCTCGGACTCGAACGGCGGACACGCCGCCGTCATCTCGACGGACGCCGATTTCTGCGACTCGCTGCGCTCGATCCTCGCGAGCGAGCGCGACATCGCGGTCGAGGTCGAGATCTCCGTTCCCTTCCACGACATCGCGGACCCGGAGCTGGACCGCCTGCGGGAGCTGGATCCCGACCTGGTCTTCCTGGACCTCGAGGCGGACCCGCACGTGGGACTCAAGTTCGCGCAGTTCCTCATGGACGAGGGGCTGGCCCAGGGACTGATCGGGGCCGGGAGCGACATCACGCCCGACCTCCTCCTGGAGGCGATGCGCTCGGGCATCCTCGAGTTCCTGCCGAAGCCGGTGACGCCGGACTCGGTCGTCGAAGCGGTCGACCGGGTGGAGCGCAAGCGGGGCAAGAAGCCGCGCTCCGAGAGCGCCCAGCCGGGCAAGCTGATCACGATCTTCAGCGCCAAGGGGGGGGCGGGCTCGACGACGCTGGCCACCAACCTGGCGGTCGAGATCCACCGGCTCACCCGCAAGCGGACCCTGCTGGTCGACCTCGACCTGGAGCTGGGCGAGACGGCCCTGCTGCTCGGGATGGACCCGCGCTTCAGCATCGTGGACCTGGTGAGGAACTTCCATCGCGTCGACGCGGGCCTGCTCGCCTCCTACATCGAGCGGCACGAGTCGGGGCTCGAGCTCCTCTCGGCCCCCTTCGAGCCGGCCGACTTCGAGGCGGTCAGCGGCGAGCGCGTGGGCAAGATCCTGGAGTTCCTGAAGCAGCGGTACGACTACGTCATCGTGGACACGCCGAAGACCTTCAACCCCGTGACCCTGACCGCCTTCCAGCTCGCCGACCGGCTCATGCTGGTGTCGGTCGCCGACCTGCAGTCGCTCCGGAACCTGGCCCGCAGCCTCCCGCTGCTCCGCCGGGTCGGCAGCGACAAGGGCGACGAGTTCATGCGGCTGGTGCTCAACCGGTACGAGCCGGGGTCGGTGATCTCCATCTCCGAGGTGAAGAAGACCCTGGAGATGGACGTCTTCGCCACGGTTCGGAACGACTACCACGCGGTGATGGAGTCCATCAACGAGGGACAGCCGGCCGTGATCGAGGGCGGCTCCGACTATTCGCAGGACGTGCGCCGCATCGCCGGCGACGTCACCGGCGTCGAGGTGTCGGAGGAGCGGGGCAAGGGACTGCTCGGCAAGATGTCGGAGATGTTTCGTGGGGAGGGCAGCGGCGGATCGCCCGCTCCCGCTCCGAGTCGATAAACAGGGGACGGACACATGTCAGCATTCGACGATTCATCGGACCGCACCTCCTTCGGCGAGAACTCCTCGACCACCGAGGAGCCTCTCTGGCAGCGCAGCGGGGGCGGCGGCGACTCGAGCCGCACGTCGCGCTCGGGCATGGACGGGAAGTCCGATGGGGAGCAGAGCGCGGAGTTCATGAAGATCAAGGACCGGGTCCACCGGCAGCTCCTGGACCGGATCAACCTCAGCAACCTGAGCGACCGGAACCGGCAGCAGGCCGTCGAGGAGACCCGGAAGATCGTCCAGAACCTCCTCGCCCAGGAGGAGACGCCGCTCAACCTCGAGGAGCGCGAGAAGCTCGTCGAGCAGGTGCTCGACGAGGTGTTCGGCCTCGGGCCGCTCGAGCCCCTCATCAACGACCCGACCGTCTCCGACATCCTGGTCAACACCTTCGACCAGGTCTACGTGGAGCGGGACGGCCGGCTCGAGGAGACCGAGGTCACCTTCCGGGACGACCAGCACCTGATGCAGGTCATCGACCGCATCGTCTCCGCGGTGGGCCGACGGATCGACGACGCCCAGCCCATGGTGGACGCGCGCCTGGAGGACGGATCGCGCGTGAACGCGGTGATCCCGCCGCTCGCGATCGACGGCCCCCACGTGTCGATCCGTAAGTTCCGGACGGACGTGCTCTCGGCGGCCGACCTGCTGCGCAACGGCACCATGACCGAGCAGATGCTCGAGGTGCTGCAGGCCTGCGTGGAGGCCCGCCTCAACGTGCTGATCTCGGGCGGCACCGGCGCCGGTAAGACGACCCTGCTCAACGTCCTGTCGGAGTCGATCCCGGTCACCGAGCGGATCGTCACCATCGAGGACTCCGCGGAGCTCCAGCTCCGACAGCCGCACGTGGTGCGGCTCGAGACCCGGCCTGCCAACATCGAGGGCCAGGGGAAGGTCACGCAGCGCCAGCTCGTGATCAACGCGCTGCGGATGCGGCCCGACCGCATCATCGTCGGCGAGGTCCGCGGCGAGGAGGCGATCGACATGCTGCAGGCCATGAACACGGGCCACGACGGCTCGCTCACCACCCTGCACGCCAACACGCCGCGGGACGCGCTCCGGCGGCTGGAGACGATGGTCCAGATGGCCAACCTGAACATCCAGGAGAAGGCCATGCGGCAGCAGGTCGCCAGCGCGATCGACCTCGTGATCCAGGTCTCCCGTCTGTCCGACGGCAGCCGACGGCTGACGAACATCTCCGAGATCGTGGGGATGGAGGGCGACGTGATCGCGATGCAGGACCTGTTCGAGTTCCAGCGCGAAGGCATGACCGAAGAGGGCAAGGTCAAGGGCCGGTTCCGCGCCACGGGCGTGCGGCCCAAGTTCTCCGAGAAGCTGGAGGCGCACGGCATCGAGCTGTCCGAGACCGTGCTCACCGACGACTCGCAGTTCCGGGAGCGGCTGGCGTGACGGAGCTGTTGGGGGGCGGCGCGGGAGTGGCGCTGGCGATCTTCGCGGTCGTCGCGCTCGGCGTGGTGACCCTCGTCCTCCTCTGGGAGGGCACGCAGGAGTTCCGCCAGCAGCGGGCCGTCCGCAAGAAGCTGGAGGAGATCACGAAGGGCCCGAGCCCGGGCGGCGGCTCGGAGGACGGAGGCGAGCTGGACAGCCTGCTCCGGCAGTCGGGCGAGCAGGGAAGGCTGCGGTGGCTCGAGCCCGTGCTGCTGCGACTGCCCCACCGGCAGGACCTGGCCCACTTCCTGGAGCAGGCCGACGTCGGCTGGACCGTGGGGACCTACCTCATGCTCACCGCCGGCCTCGCCGCGGCGGCCGGGCTGGCCATGCTCGCCATGATGGGGAGCTGGATCGTGCCCTCGGTCGCGGCCGCCGCGGCCGGCGCGGCGCCGACGATCTACGTGCGGATCCGGAAGAAGCGCCGCATCCGGGAGTTCGAGGAGCACTTCCCGGACGCCATCGACCTGCTCGCCCGCTCGCTCCGGGCCGGCCACGCCTTCAGCAGCGGCATCAAGGCGGTAGCCGACGAGTCGCCCGATCCGGTCTCGGGCGAGTTCCGGCAGGTGTTCGAGGAGCAGCGCTACGGCCTGCCGCTGAAGGAGTCGCTCCTGTCGCTGGCCGACCGGGTCGACATGGTGGACGTGAGGATGTTCGTCACGTCGGTGCTGATCCAGCGGGAGTCGGGCGGAAACCTGGCGGAGAACCTCGACAACCTGTCGAACATCATCCGCCAGCGCTTCAAGTTCCAGCGCGAGCTGCGGACCGCCACGGCGCAGGGCAAGCTGACCGGGTGGGTGCTGGGCGCCGCGCCGATCGTGGCGGGGATCGGCATGTACGCGCTGAACCCCGATTACGTCAGCCTGCTGTGGACCGAGGAGCTCGGCCGCTGGATGCTGGCCGGCGCGGCCCTGATGCAGGTCATGGGCTTCCTCGTGATTCGCAGGATCGTCGACATCGAGTTCTGATTCGCCCCCTGACGGCCCGTCGGACGACGGGCCGGGAGACTGAGAGATGATCTGGATCGTCGTGGTGCTGACAGCCCTCTCCGTGGTGCTGCTGGTCGTGAGCGTCGCGGGCATGCCGTCCGGCCAGTCGGAGGTCGTCCGGGCGCGCCTCGAGGAGCTGCGCACGGGCGTACGCGGTCACCGGCAGCTCCAGGAGCGCCGCCGACGGCGGCAGCGCCGCGAGCGGCTGCAGACCCTGCTCGAGGCGCTGGGCGAGCGGCTCTCCGACGAGACGTCCAAGCGCAGCGAGGGCGCGCGGGAGATGCTCCTCTACGCCGGATACCGCCACCCGAACGCCTCGGCGATCTTCCTGGGCACCCGCGTCGCGCTGGCCGCCCTGCTGGCCGGGATCGTCTTCTTCGGCATCGCCTTCCTCCCGATCTCGGGCTCGCGCAGCTTCATGGGGACGGCCTTCGCCGGCGTGCTCGGCTGGATGATCCCCTTCTTCTGGGTGAAGCGGAAGATGAAGGCGCGGCAGCGGGAGCTGCAGCGCTCCCTGCCGGACGCCCTCGACCTGCTGGTCGTCTGCATCGAGGCCGGGCTCGGGCTCAACCAGGCGCTGCTCCGGGTCAGCGAGGAGATGGACCGGATCAGCCCCGACCTGGCCGACGAGCTCACGATCGTGAGCCTCCAGATCCGCGCCGGCACGCCGCGGGCGGAGGCGCTCAAGAACCTCGCCGAGCGGACCGGCCTGGCCGACGTGCGCTCGCTGGTCGGGGTGCTGGTGCAGACCGACCGCTTCGGCACCTCGGTCGGAAACGCGCTCCGGGTGCACTCGGAGAACCTCCGGGACAAGCGGCGCCAGCGCGCCGAGGAGGAGGCGGCGAAGCTGAGCATCAAGATGCTCTTCCCGCTCATCTTCTTCATCTTCCCGGCCATCTTCGTCGTGCTGCTGGGGCCGTCGTTCTTCCGGATCTCGGAGATCTTCGGCAACCTGTGAGGCCGGCGTGCGACACGTCGAGGTTCGGAACGCCGAGCGGGACGTCCTGCTGGGCGATCGCGTCCGGGTCGCGGACGGCTTCTGGAGCCGGCTCCGGGGCCTGCTGGGCCAGCCCGCCCTGGAGGTCGGCGAAGGACTCTGGATCGTGCCGAGCCGGGGCGTGCACATGTACGGCATGAAGCACCCGCTGGACGTGGCGCTCCTCGACGAGGAGCGGCGGGTCGTGGCGGCCTACCACGAGCTCGCGCCCTGGAAGCGGACCCGCGTCCACCAGGACGCCCGCTCCGCGCTCGAGCTGGCGCCGGGCACGCTGGCGCGCACGGGCACCGAAGAGGGGGACCGGCTCCGCGTGTGCGAGCCCGACCCCACCCACGAAAACTGACGAGGACGTCCGACATGGAGAAGCACGCCACCTCCGCCGCCGCGGCCCAGCGATGGGCCACCGAAGCGGACGGAGAAGAGACCTTCCCGCCCGCCCCGGAGACGCTCGAGGACACGGGGCTGAGCGAGGAGTTCGTCACCGAGCTGGTGCTGAAGTCGCTCTACCAGCTCGGCGTCATGCAGGGGGATCGGCTCGAGAAGAACGTCAAGCTCCCCTACAAGATCCTCGACGACCTCCTCCTCTCGATGCAGCAGCGCCGGCTGGTGGAGGTCCGGGGGACGCAGGGGCACGGGCGGCGCGGCTACCGGTTCGACCTCACCGACGAGGGCAGGGGTCGGGCGCGCGAGGCGATGAGCGTCGGCGGCTACGTGGGCGCCGCCCCCGTGACGATGCAGCAGTACTGGAAGTGGGTGAACGCGCAGTCCGTCCGCAACGTGCGCATCACCCGCGACGAGGTGGTCGAGGGATTCCGGCACCTGGTCCTGGACGAGGACTTCATCGAGACGATCGGCCCCGCCATCAACTCCGGCCGATCGGTCTTCCTGTACGGCCACCCCGGCAACGGCAAGACGATCATCGCCGAGGCCATCGCCGAGATGTTCGGGGGTGACCTCTACATTCCCCACGCGATCCTCGTCGAGGGCGACGTCGTCCAGCTCTACGACCCCGTCTACCACCGGGTGCTCGAGGACGACGACTCCGACGAGAGCGGCGACTTCCTCCGCCGGCCCGACCAGCACGACCAGCGGTTCCTGCACGTCGAGCGGCCCGTGGTCATCGTGGGGGGCGAGCTCACGCTGGACCAGCTCGAGCTGCAGCACGACCCCGACACGGGCGTCTTCCGCGCCCCGCCCCAGGTGAAGGCGAACGGCGGCGTCTTCGTGATCGACGACTTCGGGCGCCAGCGGGTCCGTCCCCGCGACCTGCTCAACCGGTGGATGTATCCGCTGGAGCGGCAGATGGACTTCCTGGGCCTCCCGACCGGCCAGAAGCTGGCCGTGCCGTTCGACACCCTGCTCGTGTTCGCCACGAACCTCAATCCGGCCGACCTGGTCGAGGAGGCGTTCCTCCGGCGGATCCGCTACAAGATCTTCGTCGAGAGCCCCTCCAAGGACCAGTTCGAGGAGATCTTCCGGCGAACGGCGAGCGCCAAGGAGGTCCCGTTCAACGAGGACGCGGTCGAGTTCGTCTACGGCAACTTCTACCAGCGGCTCGGGATCTCGCCGCGTAAGTGCCACCCCCGGGACCTGATCAACCAGATCATCGACATGGCCGGGTACCAGGACACCGAGGCGCGCCTGACCGAGGAGATGCTCAACCAGGCCTGCCAGGCCTACTTCATGGACTCGGCGATGATGATGGGGCCGGAGGGCAACGGCGCCGGAGAGGGATCTAGCCATGGCTGAAGCGGGTCAGCGACCGTTCCCGGGCTGGGAGCCGGAGTCGGAGGACGAGGAGGCGGCGCGGCCGGAAGGCGGCGGCGCGGCGCGCGGCGGCGAGGACGGCCTGGACGCCGGCCGCCGCTGGCGCGAGATCGTCCACGAGGAGGAGCGGCACCGCGAGGGGCCGCGCCTGCCGGGCTCCGAGGAGGCCCCCGACGGGCCGTCCGCGGGCGAGCCGTCGGGAGCGAGCATCCCGCTCCACGGCGACGCCGCGCCTGAGCCGCTCCCCGAGGGGGGCGAGCGCCGGTCGCGGCCTCGCGGGGGAGGCGCCGGCCGCCGTGACCGTCCCGGCCCCGTCCGGCGTCGGGACGAGTCGCTCACCCCGTGGTCCGACCCGCTCGAGGACGACATCGACCGCCTCCGCCAGGAGGCGCGGCGCGCGGCCCGGGAGGACGCCGAGGCCGGGGTGCCCAGCCCCGAGGGCGTCGACCAGGGGGAGCCCGAGTCGGAGCGCGCCCTGCGGGAGCGCTGCCGGGCCCTGTTCGAGCGCTGGAAGAACCGCGAGCTGACCCGGTATCGGGAGGCGCTCGCGGCCGCCGAGGAGCAGGTCTCCGAGCGTCTGACGGAGGCCAGCCTCGGGATCGACCGCTTCGAGCGGCTGACCAGCGAGCTGCGCCGCCTCAAGGTCCGGATGCGCATCCGGCGGGACGAGGTCAAGCGCGAGCTGGAGGGACAGGCCGAGAGCGCCCGGGGTCTCAGCACCCGGGTGTACGTCGCCGCCCTGGTCTTCCTGGGCGCCGTGGAGTTCTTCGCCAACGCGCCGGTGTTCAGCTCGCTGCTGCCCCGCGATCCGCTCACCGAGCGGCAGATCCAGCTCGTTCAGGAGACCTCCGAGGGCTGGCTGGCCGGGGCCGAGCGGGTGCTCGCCCAGATCCTCCTGCGCCCGGACGCGGCCCTGCTGGCCGCGGGCGTGGTGACCTTCCTGTGTGTGCTGGGCCACTTCTTCGGCCACTCGCTCCGCGACCTGGTCATCAAGCGCGACCGGGAGGTCCGCAAGGAGGCGGTCTCGAGCCGCACCTCGATGGAGAACGTCGTCCCGATGGTCCTCACGGGCCTCGGGCTGGTGCTGGTGCTGGGCGTGCTCTTCGAGGCTCGCGTCACGCTGGGCGAGGTGGGCGAGCGCCGCTTCGACCAGGACATGGCCCAGGTCGAGGAGCTCCGCCGCCAGGCGGACTGGCTCCGGGCCGACGGCGACCTGCTCGAGGCCAACCAGCGCACGAACCGCGCGGACGACCTCGAGGAGGCGGCGACCGACCTGCGCGAATACGCGAGGTCGATGAGCCGCATGAGCTTCCCGATCCTCCTGCTCAACCTGACGCTGGTGCTGTGCGCGATCTCGGCCGCCTACTTCCACCGGACCGACTACCGTCCCGAGACCTTTTCCGAGCGGCCGTTCGAGGAGGAGCGCGGCGACCTCATCGAGCAGGCCGAAGCCGCGGCCGAGAAGGTCTCGCGGCTGCTGGCCGAGGCGGTCCGAGGCCTCCGCGAGCTCCGGGGCCGGGCCGCTTCCCGGCCCCTGGCCGAGTGGCGGTCCGTGCGCTCCCAGCTCGAATCGGTGGTCGCCCTGTACCGATCGGAGAACGGCCGGGTGCGCGGGATCGATCCGGCGAGCATCCCGGCCTTCCGGTCCTCCTCGGGCCTCGACGTCGAGCTCGAGGACGACGACCGCGCCGCCGCGAACATCCGCGATCCGGAGGCGTACGAGCAGGAGCGCCAGCGGTTGGCGGAGCGCTTCGAGCGGGTGCGCGAGCGCTTCACGCAGGAAGTCATGTCCCAGGATCTCCCCGAAGGCGAGGAGAAGCGCCCCGCCTGGGAGAAGTGAGGTCCTCCGATCACAACGGTCACGGCTGACCACGCGATCGCCGGTCTCTGCGCCGTCCTCGCCCTCGCGTCCGTCTCCTGTGACGGCTCCGCGGGCGCCGACGACGGGCGGCCGGAGTCCGAGCCGGACGACATCGTCGTCTTCGTGTTCGACCGCTCGGCCAGCATCACCGACTTCCAGCTCGAGCGCGCGCGCGAGCTGACCGACCAGCGCCTGGCCGAGCTCGGCTTCGGCGAGCGCATCGCCGCGCTCGAGGTACTGCAGCGGTCCCTCTCCGAGGCCCCGCGCCGCTGGTCGCAGAAGGTCCCGGACCGCCAGTACACGGGCGCCGCCGTGCGCCGCGACTCCGTGAGCCGCTCGCGCTTCGTGACCGACGCGCAGGACTACCTGCAGCGCTTCTCCGACACGACCGAACGGGGCGGCATCCAGTTCACCGACATCCTGGCCACCCTCCACGACGTGGCGTCCGAGATCCAGGCGTATCCGGAGCACCGTCCGATCGTCTACATGTTCTCGGACATGCTGCAGTCGGACGGCCAGATCGTCATGGAGCAGGGACGGGCCATGCCGCCCGAGGACTGGGTGGAGGCGCGCCGCCGGCAGGGCCGCCTGCCCGACCTCGGCGGCGCCTGCATCATGGTGGTGGGGGCCCGCACGGACACCCGGCTCGGCCAGCAGGTCAAGGACTTCTGGGACGAGTATTTCGCGGCGACCGGCGCCCGGCTCATCGATCGGAACTACACCTACCGCCCCGTGCGCCTGCCGGAGGACCCCTGCGGCGGCTCCTCGGGAGCGACGGACGATGGTCCCGCGACCGACTCGACGAGCTGAGCGCCGGCCTTGCAGACTGCACACCCTGTTGCAATTTGACGGACCCGGGGTCGCCCTCCCGGGGTCCGCCCGGCCGGGGCGGGAGGCACCGGCGTGATGCGCCCGCGCCGGACCGGCTGATACATTGTCTCCGACATGACGAAGTTCGACCGACTGAAGGCGCAGGCGAGGCAGCACGAGGCCGACGGCGAATACGGCCAGGCGCTCTACCTGTACGAGCGCGCGCTCCGTCAGCTCGAGAGCGCGGACGACGCGCTGCCGGACGCGATGCTCTACGTGAGGGTGGCCGACCTGACGTTCCGTCGCGGTCAGATCGACCGCGCGCGAGAGCTCTACGGCGAGGCGGCCCGGCACTTCGAGGGCCAGGGTCTGCTGAACAACGCGATCGCCGTCTGGAAGCGGATCGTCCGGGCGTATCCTGACGAAACGGACCCCCGCTGGCGGCTGGTGGAGCTCCATCTCGACCTCAACCTCGCGGCCGAGGCCAAGTCACACCTGCGCGACATGCTCGGCGAGCTCGAGGACGCCGGCCGCCTGGAGGAGGCGACCGACGCCGCCGAGACGTTCCTGGCGCGCTCCTACGACGAGGAGGTCGAGGCGTGGCTGCGCGACCTGCAGGAGAGCCTCGAGACCGCGCGCGAGGAGGCCGGCGAGACCGGCGACGAGACGGGAGTCGAGGCGGCGGAATCGGTGGAGGAGGCCGCCGACTAGGTGCTCCGATCGGAGCGCCGTCGGCCCCGGTGAAGGGGGTCCGGCTCTTGCACCAACAGCGCTTCGTGGGGAGCCGCGCGGGAGGCCGAACCCGTTGTGGCACGCTTCGATCAACCACGTCGGGAAGACGATGCCGCGAATGAACCCGAAGGGCGTCCTGACCCGGGCCACGAGCATCTCTTGACCAACTACGTCCCGCTCCCGTTCGGCGAGCTGCCCGGCGAGGGGCCGACGGATCCGACGCGGCGCGAGGTCGTCATGTCGGGCACCCCGCCCGTGGTCGTCGCCGCCCTCGCGGCGTTCTGGCCGGGCTTCCTCCCGGTCGGCGTCCGTGGCGTCCTCTGGTCGACCCTCCTGCTGCCCGTCGGCCTGCTGGCGCTCTATCGGGCGGAGCGGGGCGCGATGGTCGGCCTCGCGGTTTCGATCGTCGTGCTCCTCTTCGGGGAGGTGGTGCTGGCCGCCCTGTTCGGAGGACCCGTGCGCTGGGACCTCGTGGCCGTCGTGGCGCTCGCCGCGCTCGCGGCGGCCTGGGTCGTCGGCATGGTCGCGGGGCGCCTCCATCGAAACCGTCGCCGCGCGGTCGGCGCCGCCTACGAGGACAGGGAGACGGGCCTCCCGCGGCGGGAGCTCCTGCAGCGCTTCCTCGATCGCCAGGTCGCGGCCGCCCGCCGCGGCGAGCCGCTCACCGTCGTCCTGTTCGGGATCGACGGCCTGAGCGAGCTGCGCCGGACCCAGGGCGACGGCGCGGCGGGCAGCGTCCTCCGGGCCGTCGGCGACGCGATCGAGATCAACTCCCGCGAGATGGACTTCGCGGGCCGCCTCACCCCCTCCGAGGTCCTGGCCGTGCTCCCCGACACCGACGCCGACGGCGCCCGCACCTACGCCGTCCGGACCCTCGAGAAGCTCTCGAGCCTGTCCGCGCAGACGTCGGACGGCGCCCTCATGGAGTCCGGCGTCGAAATCCGCGCGGGCATCGCGGCCTTCGTCGAGGACGTGAAGAGCACCGAGGAGCTGCTGGAGCGGGCACGGCGCGCCCTGGAGACGGGCAACGGACCGAGGGGCGGCCGCATCACGACCTTCACCGCGGGCTGACGTGTGAGCGCCGACGCGACGAGCCGGGACAGCAGCGCATTCCTCCTCTACGGCCTGGAGCGCCCCCGCCTGACGCGCGAGGGTCGCCGGGCGATCGCCGCCGGAGTCCTGCTGACCGGGCTGGCCGCCGCCTGGTTCCCGGAAGTGGGCTCCGGCGGATTCCCGCTGCTCTCGTGGACCGTGGCCCTGGTGCCGCTGGGCCTGCTGCTCTTCTACCGGGGCTGGCGGGGGATGGCGGTCGGGTACCTGGCGGTGGCGGCGGTGGTGGTCGCCGGCCGGTTCGCGGCCGCCGGCTGGGGCGGGCTGGCGGATCCATGGGCCGGTCTGCCGGTCTTCCTCTGGACCCTGGGCGCGGCGGGCACGGTGTGCGCCGCGGCCCTGGAGGCGCTCCGCTCCGCCTGGAAGGGCGGGCTCACCGACCCCGTCACCGGGCTGCCCGATCGGCGCCTCGTCGACGCCTTCCTGCGCAAGCAGATCGCGGCGGCGCAGCGGGGGCGGTCGCTCTCGGTCGCCCTGGTGGCGTTCGACGGGTGCGGCGACTACGACGAGCGCTGCGCCCGGGAGGACCGGGAGGTGATCCTGGAGCGGGTCGGCCGGCTGCTGAGGGCGAACGCGCGGGAGATGGACTTCATCGGACGCTACGGGGAGGACGAGTTCCTCGCCGTGATGCCCGGCGAGAGCTCGTTCGGCGTCTCCGTGTTCGCCGACCGGGTGCGCGGGGAGGTGGCCCGCATGGCGCTGCCCGATCCGGGCGGCTGCACCGTGAGCGTGGGCATCGCCAGCCACGAGCCCGGGCTCGGGGACGCCGACGCCTTCGTCGACCGGGCCGAGGACGCCCTGTCCTGGGCCCGGAGCCTCGGGGGCGACCGGGTGATCCTGTACGGGCGGCCCGCGTACCGGGAGGGCCCGGTGGCGCCGCACTACAGAGGGGAGAAGCGGCCGGTCGTATGAGCCCCGCGAGCGGCGGGCACCTGCGCGCCGACCTGCTGGACCTCCCCGAGCGGGCGGGCGGCCGCATGACGCCCGGCGTCGTGGCGGTCGCCCTCGTTCCGATCGCGGCCGCCGCGGCCGCCACGGTGCTGTGGCACGAGGCGCTGGTCCGCTGGCTCGGCTTCGTCTGGCTGCTGGCGCTCATTCCCATCTTCGTCCTCTCCCACCGCCACGGCTGGCGCGGCGCCGTCCTCGCGCTGGCCGCCGGCATGACGGCCTTCGCGGGCGTCGAGATCGTCGGCACGATCGTGCTCGGATACGAGGTGAGCGCGTGGTACTTCGGGCTCGTCTCCGCCGTGCTGGCGGCGGCCGCCCTCGGAGCGGGCTGGGTGTCGGAGCGGCTCATCCAGGAGCGGGTCCGCACGGTGGACCTGGCGCTCCGCCGGGCCCTGGAGGACCCCGAGACCGGGCTTCCGACGCGACGGGCGGCGGAGCTCTTCCTGAGCAAGGAGTTCGCGGCGGCGCGCCGGGGGGAAGGGCTGGCCGTGGTGCTCTTCGACCTGGACGGCTTCGCCGGCTTCGTCGAACGACACGGCCGGGAGCTGGCCCGACAGGTCCTGGAGAAGGTCGGAGCCGTGTTCGACGAGGCCTCGCGCGAGGCCGATCTCTCGGCCCGCTGGGGCAGCCAGGAGTTCCTGACGATCCTGCCGGGCGAGGGGCTGGAAGGGGCCGGCACCTTCGCCGAGCGCATCCGGGCCAAGGCCGACCTGCTGGAGCTCCACACGAGGGACGGCACGGTCGTCTCCTCCGGGGTGACCGTCAGCGCCGGCATCGCCGAGTTCGAGGAGGGCATGCAGGGCGAGGAGCGTCTGCTCGAGCGCGCCCACCGCGCGCTCCACGCGGCCAAGGCGAAGGGCGGCGACTCCGTCGTGCTCTTCGACTACGAGGCGCACGGCGCCGCACCGAGCAGCTAGGAGATCAGCTCCAGCCCCCGGCGGCTGTCGCGCTCGCCGTCGGCCTCCTCCAGCAGCCGGTCGACCGCCTCCTCCCTCATCGGGCGCGCCAGCAGGAAGCCCTGGCCGAGGGTGCATCCCACGTCCTTCGCCAGGTCGAGGGAGGCGTCGTCCTCGATGCCTTCGGCCACGACCACGAGGTCGAGGCTCGCCGCCAGGGTGCGGACGGCCTCCAGGATCGGCGAGCGTGCCGGGCCCGGCTCGGCGAAGCTCCGGTCGATCTTCAGCATGTCGGCCGGCAGGCGCGCCAGCGACCGCAGCGAGAAGGACCCGGCGCCGAAGTCGTCCAGCGCGATCCGGACGCCCGTCTCCCTGAGGGCCTCCAGCCGCTCCCGGCCGCGGGCGGCGTCGCCGGCGAGGACGTCCTCGGTGACCTCGAGCACGAGCCGCGACGTCTCGAGCCCCACCCCCTCGACGAGCCGCTCGACCTGGCGGGAGAGCTCGCCGTCGACGAGCTGGCGGGGCGTGAGGTTGACGGAGAGGAAGAGGTCGCTCGCCGACGGATGACGCCGGGTCCAGCCGGCGAGTGCACCGATCGCCTCCTCCAGCACCCATTCGCCGATGCGGCCGATCTGACCGGTCGTCTCGGCGACCGGGAGGAAGCGGGCCGGCGGGATCTCACCCCGTTCGGGGTGGGTCCAGCGGAGCAGCGCCTCGACGCCGACCATCGCGCCGGACGCCAGGTCGTAGACGGGCTGGTACGCGAGGTGGAGCTCGTCCCGCCGGATCGCGTGGCGGAGTCCCGTCTCGATGTCGAGCTCCTCGATCAGCCGCTCGTGCATGCCGGCGTCGAAGACCCGGTGGTCGTCGCCGCCCGTCTCCTTGGCGCGGTACATGGCCATGTCCGCGTCGCGGAGCATCGTCTCCGGCGCGTCGTAGCCTCGGCTGCTCAGGGCGATGCCGATGCTGGCCGTCACGTGGATGGTGCGGCCGTCGACGTCGAAGGGATCCTCGAGCACGCTGCGGACCCGGCGGGCGAGCCGAACCGCGTCGGCGTCGTCCGATATCTCGTGCAGGACGATGGCGAACTCGTCGCCGCCGAGCCGGGCGACGGTCTCCTCGGGGTCGTCGGCCGGCGGTGCCGCCCGCTCCGGGCCCCTGGCGGCGCCCTCTTCTTCGAAGCTCAGTCGCGCCACCGTGTCGGCCGAGCGGAGGGTGTTCCGGAGGCGGGCGCCCACGGCGGTGAGGAGGCGGTCACCGACCTGGTGGCCGAGGCTGTCGTTGACCAGCTTGAAGCGGTCGAGGTCGAGGAACAGCACCGCGAACCGATGGCTCGGATCGCGGGACGAGTGCTCGAGGAGCCGCTCGACCCGGTCCAGGAAGAGCTTCCGGTTCGGCAGGCCGGTGAGGGCGTCGTGGGCGGCGGTGTGGGCGAGCGCCCGCTCCGCCCGCTTGCGCTCGGTCACGTCGGTGTAGTGCTCGATGCGGCCGCCCTCGTACAGGCCCGAGGTGATCGGTGAGCTGAGGTGCTCGAGCCAGCGCTCGGGGCGCTGCCCGTCGCTCGAGGCCCGGACCAGGAGCTCCCGCCGGAAGCCCTCCACGCCCGCCTCGTGCGCTCGCTCGACGTCCTCGCGGACCTCCCGGCCGTCCTCGATCAGCGGCTCGAGGCGGCTGCGCAGGAGGCGCTCGTGCCGCTCGCCGACGGCCTCGCCGCGGTGAAGGCCGAAGAACTCCTCCACCGCCCGGTTGGTCCACACGACGCGCCCGCCGGGGCCGACGATGACGACGCCGACCCCCGAGCCGTCGATCACGTCGTCGGCCATCGTCCGGTAGCGCTCCTCGCTGGTGCGCAGCTCGGCCCAGAGCCGGGCGTTCTGGACGCCCACCGAGGCGATCTCGGCCATCTGGCCGAGGAGGGCCTCGTCCGACGCGTCGAAGGAGCCGAGCTCCTCCGAGCGCCGCCTGGCCACCTCGATCTGGCCGATCTCCCGGCCCCGTCCGTCGCGGAGGGGGGCGGTGAGCACACGTCGCGTCGGGAAGAGGCCGGATTCCGTGTCCGGAGGCTCGTCGCCGGAGCGGATGCGACGGTAGCCGTCGCCCTCCTCGTCGGTGAGGACCACCTCGACGCTGGAGGCCTCCATCACCTCCCGCGTCTGCTCGGCGATCTCCCGGATCCGCTCCTCCAGCTCGACGTGGCCGTGGATCGATCGCACGCCGTCCGTGAGGGCGCGCAGGCGGTCCGCGTAGCGTCCGAGCTCACCGCCGGCCCGGTGGGAGCGCGAGGTCGAATAGCCCGAGCCGAGGCTGACCGCGATGAGGATCGACGCCGCCGCCGCGTAGACCCACCACTCCGTGCCCGTCCCTCCCGAGAGGAGGTTGCCCCCCACTTCGGCGCAGGTGAGGACCACCATCCCGGCGCCGAGCGCGACGGCCGCGCCCCTCCAGCCACGGTAGTAGGAGAGCATGAAGGGAGGGATCAGGGCGAGGACCCAGAGGAGGCCGAAGTACCGGACCTCGCCCGCCGCCTGGAGCCAGGTGCCCAGGCCGGCAGCCACCAGCGCGAGCACGCTGATGCCGAGCGCCCGCGGTGGAATCTCTCGATCGCCTTTCGCCTGCAGCTCGTCCACGATGGAGGGCTGTCGCTGGACCATGGCTCCTCTCCCGACGGGGGCGGCGCCCCCGGTCCGCTGACTGCCGGACCGCCCCACGTGCGGGCGCAAGCCGCGCGCCTGGGGTCCGACGTGTCGCAGGCGGATGGGCGGGCAGGAGGAGCCGGTGGCGGGACGGTGCTGCCGGCTCCGGACGGGTAGAGGATAACACCGGGAGGAGCCGAGGGATAGAGGGGGATCCGGAGGAACGTCGAGCGCCGTACGTCGGATCGCCCACGCCGGGAGTCGTGGCGGCGGGCCGTCGGCTCCGACCCACGGCCCGCCCGCCCGCTGTGCAATCCTTTCAGGGTCGCCGCAGCGAAGGCAGCCCCGTCAGTCCTCCTCGTCGTCCGCGCGAACGGTGTCCTCGGCCAGGCGGGCGCGCTCGTCCTCGGTGACCACGCCCCACTCCCGCTCGTGGGCGGCGCGGAGGCTCTCGGCGGCGGCTTCGACCCGTGCCCGGGCCTCGCCGCGATCGTCCGGGGGAGCGCCGCAGGCCGTCACGGTCATGAGCGTGACGAGGGCCGCCGGCCATCCCGGACGCGGGGTCACGGCTGGTCGGTGGCGGTCCCGGGTCGCTCCCACGTGGGTGCTCCGTCCGGTCCCAGGAGCGCGAGGTAGGGCCCGGCCGAGTCGACCGTGAGGCCGACCCGCACGCGGCCGGCGTCGTCGGCGAGCACCAGGTTGGTGCCGCGCGTCCCGGAGTAGGCCAGCCCGAGGCGGAGGCGGTCGGAGGCGTCGTAGAGGGAGAGCCCGGCCCCCTCCTGGACCACGTCACCCAGCCCGAGCCGGAGCTGGCCCTCCGGTCCGTCGAGCCGCAGCTCGGGTCCCAGGGCGCCGGTCTCGAGGCGGGCCCGGTAGCTGCCTCGCGCGTCGACCAGCTCGAGCACGGGGCCCTCGTCGCCGAGGCCCAGCGACCCCCTGACCTGGCCGGAGCCGTCCAACACTTCGAAGCGCTCCGCCCGGACCACGTCCGTGCCGCCGTCCGTGACGGCGGGCGCGAGTGCGGTCCAGAGGACCACGCCGAGGGCGCTGGCGGCCAGCACGAGGGCCCAGCGGGCCATCTGCTCCGCGCCCCCCGGCGGCGGGCCGGACGAGTCGACGTCGACGGATCGAGCCTCCACGCTGCCTCCTCTCAAAACGACGAATCGCGGTCGGTCCGCGTCGGACCGCGCCTCGGCGCCTCAAGCTAGGAGCGGGAGGCCCCGCGCGGAAGTTGTCCCGCCGGACGCTACTCGATGAGGACGACGCGCTGCAGGAGGGAGCCCTCGGGGCCCTCGGTGCCCTGACCGGCGGTTCCGCCCTGCGCCGCGCCGAGCAGGCGGAGATAGATGTTCCACTGGCCGGGCGGGGGGTCCTGGCCGTGAACCTTGTCGAAGTCCGACGCCACCTTCTCGATGAAGACCGAGACCAGGTTGTTCACGTCGGCGCGGGCGTTGTTGCCGCTGGAGGTGATGGTCGTCGGGTCGACGACGGCGATCGGCCGGATGCGCTTGCTGCTGCCGACGCACCGGCCACTGCCGTCCACGACGCAGCGGTCGCTCGGACTCCACTGGTGGTTGGGGTCGTTGTTGTCGATGTAGGTCTTCATGTCCTGGACCACCGACATCTTGTTGCCGCTCGAGCTCTCGGCGACGTCGCCGAGAGCGACTTCGAAGCTCGTGTTCTGGCACCCGTTGATCACGTCCTGCAGCTCGCTGGACCCGACCCCGACGCCGCTGATGGCGTCGACCCAGCAGTACCATTCGGGGTTCTCGGCCGCGCAGGTCTTCTCCTTGGGATCGAGGGCACCCTCGCTCGCCGCGTTGTTCTGCGACTTCACCTCCATCAACAGGCCTATGTCGTTCTCGGGATCGTCGGTGTGGAGGTTGAAGCCGGTGCAGGGAGTGTTCGGATCCGTGCACTGGGTATAGGGCTCCCCGGCGTCGTACAGGCCGTCGTTGTCGAGGTCGGTGTAGCCGTCGGCGAGGATGATCGGGAGCGGACAGGAGGCGCCGCCGGCCGGGACGGCCTCG
This sequence comes from uncultured Gemmatimonadota bacterium, assembly GCA_964515425.1. GTDB lineage: Bacteria > Gemmatimonadota > Gemmatimonadetes > Palauibacterales > Palauibacteraceae > CAYVFM01. Next base: position 20,740 of record CAZEUW010000007.1, read on the forward strand.
GCGGCAGCCACGGTGGAGACGTCCATCTCGTCCACGCCGAAGATCCTGGCGAAGACGGTGCCGATGGAATGGTGGACCCGGACCCGCACCGTGTCGCCCTCGACGTCGACGTCCGCGTTCTTCACGTCGACCGGGCTGGAGAGGACGTTGTGGGTGTTGGCGTACTCCTGCGCCTCGTTCCGCGCGTCCGGCGCCGTGGCGCCAGGCATGGCGAGCCGCTGGGCGCCGGCCATGGCGCCGGAGTCGGCCGCCCGCTGCGAATGGACGCGGGCGGTGAGCAGCATGCCGAGGTCCACGGCGAGCGCCGCGCAGCCCAGCAGGACACCGGCGCCGACCGCGGCGAAGGCGAGCGTCGCCGCCCGGTCGGAGCGTCGGAGCTGGCGGAAGAAGTGCCCGGTCGGGCGTCGGTCCGAAGGATTATATGACTCGTTCATGGGCTCTGATCACCTCTCTGGGGGCGGTTCGGCTCCGAACGCCGGGTGCGGCTCGGGCGCGCGGATTCGGTCGGACGTGCTACTGGTAGGAGCGCAAGGCGTGGTCCCGGCCGAGGACGGAGCCGATCCGTCGTCCGTTCGGGAGGCGGCGACCCGGACGGCGCCCTGAAGCGCCGCTGACTCGACGTTGTAAGTCGTGGTGTTACAGTTCTTTATGGTCTGCCGTCAGATGCGACGACGTCCGAGGGGTCACGCGATCCGGAGGGACGCGTCGGGAGGGCGCGCCGGCCCGGGCGGGCCGGCGCTGTTCACCGCTTGCGGACGGTGTGCAAAGTTTGCGGTGGAAACAGGGCCCCGACCGCGCTTCAGCCGGGGTCGTTCGGGCTCACTCCACGAGCACGATCGTCTTCAGGAGCTGCCCCTCGGTGCCGCCCCGGCCCGTGCCGCCCTGGGCGGAGCCGTGGAACCGGAGATACAGGTTCCACTGGCCGGGCGGGGGGTCCTGGCCGTGCGGCTTGGTGTCGTCGGAAGCCACCTTCTCCATGTAGACCGAGGCCAGGTTGTTGACGACCGCGTGGGCGTTGCTGCCGCTCTCCTCGGAGATCGTCGTCGGGTCGACGATCGCCAGCGAGCGGATGCGGGGGTGGGTGTCCACGCAATCGGTGCCGTCCGACACGCACGGCACGCTCGAGTTCCAGCTGAGCTGAGGCGTGTCGTGGGCGTCGATGTACTTCTTGGCCTCGTTCACCACGTTCTGGTTGTTGCCGGCCTTGCTCCAGACGGTGTCGCCGATCGCGATGGTGTAGTCGGTGTTCTGGCAGCCTTTGATGGCGTCCACCAGGTCGGCCGATCCACCGCCGCTGCTCAGGTCGTCGATCCAGCAGTACCAGCTCGGGTCCTCCGCCCCGCAGGTCATCGCCGTGCTGTCGCTGGGCTCGCTCGTGTTCTGGCTCTTCGCCTCGATGAGGACCCCGACGTCGTCGGTGATGTCGTAGCCCGTGCATTCCTTGGGATTGTCGCCGGTGCATTTCACGTAGGTTTCCCCGTCGTCGTAGAGGCCGTCGCCGTCGCCCCCCAGCGCGACCTCGTCGTGCCACCGGTCGACGGCCACGATCGGCAGCGGGCACACCGCGCCGCCGGCCGGCACCGCCTCCGCGGCGGCCACCGTGGAGACGTCCACCTCGTCCACGCCGATCACCCGGGCGAAGAGGGTGCCGATCGTGTGGTGGACCCGGACGCGCACCGTGTCGCCGACCACGTCGACGTCGGCGTCCTCGACCGTGACGGAATTGGTGAGGACGCTGTGGGAGTTGGCGAACTCCTTCGCCTCGGCTCGCGCGTCCGCTTCGGTGGCACCGATCGTCGCGTAGCGCAGGGCGCCGGCCAGCGCTCCGCTGTCCGCGGCACGCTGCGACTGGACGCGGGCGGTGATCAGCATGCCGAGGTCCACGGCGAGCGCGGTCGCGCCGAGGAGCACGCCTCCCATCAGGGCCATGAAGACGAGCGTGGCGGCGTGCTCCTCCCGCATCAGGCGCCGCCGGCGATGGGCTCGGCTGTCGTCCGTCGATCTCACGGTGCGTCTCCTCTTCGGATGGTGCCGTCGGGGTCGCCGGCCTTCGGGCGACTCCGGGCCGGCCGTCACGTCATCGCCCGACGGAGGGAGCAAGCCGCGCACCCGGCCGGGCACGCCTGCAGTACGGAGCCAGACGCGGTGTTGCGCGGCGGCGCGCCGTCCCGGGGTGGCGCACGATGCGAAATGCGCCCAATTGCCTGTTTCGAAGTGAGTTACGGGGATGCGCGGTTCAGCCTAGATCGTGGCCGTCGGTTGCCGGTCGTACGAGAGTGGGTGCCAAACCGCGGGTCCGCGGCCGGAGAGCGGGGTGTCGCGTCAGCGCGACACGCCGGGAAACGACCCGGGCCCCGACCGGAATCGTCCGGTCGGGGCCCGAGCTGAAAGGGGGTCCCGGCGCTCTCCAAATCAGATGCCGTGCGTGGGCCTCACTCCACCAGGACGATGTTCTTGAGCTGCGAGCCCTCGTCCTCGCCGACGCCCTCGCCGCCGGCGGCTCCGGTCATGATTCTCACGTACACGTTGTAGCCGCCCACGCCGCCCGAGCTCTTGTGCGGATCGTCGGGGTTCTGGGCGACCTTCTCGACGAAGACGTTGGAGAGATGGGCGACGTCCGCGCTCGAGCCCGACCCGCCCCCTCCCAGCGTCATGGGATCGATGTACGGCATCGCCCTCACGCGGGGGTGGTTGTCGCCGATGCACTCGTTCTCCGGGCTCGAGGTGTCGACCGGGCACGTCAGCTCGTCGCTCCAAACGATGTCCGTCCCGCCGTGGTCGTTGATGTAGTCGCGGAACTCGTCGACCAGCGACTGCGTGTTGCCCGGCTCCGCGTGCACCGTCTGTCCGGTGCTCACCGTCCACGTGCGGTCGACGCAGCCTCGGATGATGTCCTTGAGGGGCGCCGCGCCCGACATGCCCGGCGGACGGATCCAGCACATCCAGCCGGGGCTCGTGTTCGCCTGGCAGGTCTGTTCCAGGCTGGACGGGTCGAAGTCGTCGCTCGGAGCGGTCTTGATCTCGATGCGCAGCCCCTCGTCGGCCCCGTCGGCGTGGAAGCCGGTGCAGTCACTGGGCACGTCGCCCTCGGAGTCGGCGGCGCAGGTCTTGTAGAACTCCCCGGCCGGCTCGGCCGTCCCGTCCCACTGGCCGTTCAGCTCGGTGTCCTCGCCGTCCGGCACTCCGTCGTGGTCGCGGAAGCGGTCCACCGCCGCGATGGGGATGGCGCAGCGGGCACCGCCGGCCGGAACCACCTCCGCCGCCGCGACGGTGCCGACATTCACCTGATCGATTCCGAAGATGCGAGCGAAGAGGGTGTTCACCGTATGGTTGACCCTGACCCGCACCTTGCCCTCGTCCATGAGGACGTCGACGTCACCGTCAGCTACGGTCACGGGGCTCGTCAGCACGCTGTGGTGGTTGGCGTACTCCTTCGCCCGGTCGCGAGCCAGCTGCTCGGTTCCGCTGACCACGGCGAGCTCCGATGCTCCGGCCAGCGCACCGGAATCGGCCGCGCGCTGGGACTGGACCCTGGCGGAGAGCAGCATGCCGAGGTCCACCGCCAGCGCGGTGCAGCCCAGCAGGACGGCGACCGAAACGGCCGTGAAGGCCAGCGTGGCCGCCCTGTCCGCCCGGCGGAGTCCGTGGAGGAAGCCCTTGACTCGAAACCTGCGAGGTTCGTGGATCATGGTGTGTTCCCGGGGTGTCCGCGTGCCGCACTCCGGACGGACGTCCGAAGAGGCACAACGTCGCGTTGCATATCAGGCGCTAAATATACCCCTCGGGATTCACATGGTGCCATGTCGGATCGGGCCGCGCCTCACCCGTCGAACGCCGGCCGCACCGGCCCCTCGCGGTAGACGCCCCCCTCGTTCAGCATGATCCGGTCGCCCCCCAGGCGTGCCGCCTGCTCCAGCGCCGATTCCGCCTGTGCGACGAGCAGCCCTCCGTCCGCATCGCCGCGGCCGGCGGCTGTGATCCCGGCGCGCAGCACCGGGGCGGGCCCCCCCTCCGAGGCGAGGGGCGCGACGTTCGCCCGCACCCGTTCGGCCAGGACCGAGGCCCGACCGGAGGTCTCGCCCGGAAGGATCGCCAGGAAGCGCCCCGGGTCCTGGCGGCCGAAGACGTCGTCCGGACCGAGCTGGTCGTGCATCGCCCGCCAGATCTCGTGGCGCACGTCGACCGGATGGTCGTCGAAGCCCTCGACGCCGAAGAGGATCACGGCCAGGGGTTCCTCCTCCCGGTCGGCCCACCGCAGGAGATCGGCGAGCCGCTGTTCGGTCTCGGGCCGGGGGAGGGGGCTCCACGGCGCGTCCGGCCGCTCCGCGTCTTCGGCCGCATCCTCCTCCTCGTCGGGTGCTCCCCCCGTCATCCGGTCGCGGAGCCGCCCCAGCAGCGAGCGGCGCTCGGAGGGCTTTCGCCAGGCGCGGTCGCGGAGCGTGGTGCCCAGCACGGCGCCGAGCGTGAAGGCGGAGTAGAGGGAGGCGGAGAGCACGAAGGCCGGCCAATCCCGCACCACGTCGGGGAGGAAGCCGGCCGCGAACTCGGCGGCCAGCATCGCGGCCAGCCCGACCGCCGCTCCGTAGGCGATCCCGCGGCTGCCGGCCGGGGACACGAGCACCAGGATGGGGATCAGCGCGACCGTCCAGGCCGCCACGGACCGTACGAACGGGTCGGCGGGGAGGGCGAGCCGGGCGACCACGGCCACCGCCGCGAGCACGCCCACCCACACGAGGGTCCCCCGGGGCCAGCGTACTTCGGGCCGTCGACCCTCGCCTGGCTCGCTCATGCTACCATCGTAACACATCGAGGAGGCTCGTGTGACGGTCCGTCCAGAGGGGGCCGGCCGTCGGGTCGTCGGGCGTGAGCCAGCCCTCGTCGCGGAGGTCGGCGGCGATCGAATCGGAGCGCGTGAGCGCAGCCCAGAGGGAAGAGCTCAGATGTCTCTCGCCTTCTTCGCCGTTCCCTGCCGGATCGTGGCGTCTGACGAGGACCGACCAGCCCTCTTCCACTGCCAGCCGCGCCACCACCGGCACGAGGTTCATGTGGCGGTTCGAGAGGTGGAAGAGGAGGAGCCCGCCCTCGGAGAGCCGGGCGTCGTACGACGACGGCTCGGAGCGTTCGCCCGACCCACGCCGGTCCCCGGTGCCGGTCGC
>CAZEUW010000008.1:0-25611 GCA_964515425.1 uncultured Gemmatimonadota bacterium
GTCCACGAGTGGTTCCGGACCTCCTCCGGCCCCAACAACGCCGTGCTGGTGCTGGCGGGCGACGTCGACGCCGCCACCGCCCGCGAGAAGGTCGAGGCCCACTTCGGGGCGATCCCGCCGGGTCCCCCGATCGCCGAACACGACGTGTGGATCGCCCCAATGGAGGGCGAGAAGCGCCAGGTCGTGCAGGACCGCGTGCCCCAGGCCCGCGTCTACAAGGTCTGGAACGTCCCCCAGTGGGGATCGCCGGAGGCGGACTACCTCGAGCTGGTCACGGACGTGCTGGCGTCGGGAAAGACGTCGCGCCTCTATCGGCGGCTCGTCTACGAGGACCAGATCGCCACCGGCGTGTCGGCGTTCGTCCGGACGCGCGAGATCGGCAGCCAGGTGCAGGTCACCGTGACCGCCCGACCCGACGAGGACCTCTCGGAGGTGGAGCGCGTCCTCGACGAGGAGATGCGGCGGTTCCTGGCCGACGGCCCCACGGCCGAGGAGCTGGAGCGGGTCAAGACCGGACAGCTCGCGCAGTTCGTGCGCGGCATCGAGCGCATCGGCGGGTTCGGCGGCAAGTCCGACGTGCTGGCCGAGCACGCGGTCTACGGCGGCGACCCGGGCTACTACCGGGTCCGGGCGGACCGGATGGCGTCGGCGACGGTGGAGGACCTGCACGAGACGGCGCGCGAGTGGCTGGACGACGGCGTCTACGTGCTGGAGGTCCACCCCTACCCGCAGCTCTCCAACGCCGCGGAGGACGTCGACCGGAGCGCCGTGCCGGATCCGGGCGATGCCCCGGAGGCAGGCTTCCCGTCGCTGCAGCGCACCACGCTGGACAACGGGCTCGAGGTGGTCCTCGCCGAGCGCCACGACGTGCCGCTCGTGGAGCTCGAACTGCTCGTGGACGCCGGCTACGCGGCCGACCAGTTCGGCGTGCCGGGCACGGCCGACCTCGCCCTCGACATGCTGGACGAGGGCACCGCGAGCCGGTCCGCGCTGGAGATCTCCGCCGAGCTGGACCGCCTCGGCGCCGACCTCGGGACCGGGTCGAACCTCGACGTCTCGAGCGTGTCGCTGTCCGCCCTGACCTCCACCCTGGACGCGTCGCTCGACGTCTTCGCGGACGTGGTGCTCGAGCCGTCCTTCCCGGAGGAGGAGCTGGAGCGGCTGAAGCGTCAGCAGCTCGCGGCGATCGAGCGCGAGAAGGTGCAGCCGGTGGCGATGGCCCTGCGGGTGTTTCCGGGCCTGCTCTACGGCGACGGCCACGCGTACGCGAACCCGCTCACGGGGTCGGGCACGCCGGAGTCGGTCCGGAGCCTGGATCGCGAGGCGCTGCTGGCCTTCCACCGGACCTGGTTCCGGCCCGACAACGCGACGCTGGTGGTGGTGGGGGACGTGACCATGGAGGAGCTGCGACCCCGGCTCGAAGCCCGCTTCGCCGGGTGGGAGCCCGGCGAGGTGCCGGAGAAGAACATCGGCCGGGTCGAGCACCGCCCGTCGCCGACCGTCTACCTGCTGGATCGCCCCGAGGCGCAGCAGACGGTGATCTTCGCCGGACACGTGGCGCCCCCGCGAGCCAACCCCGACGAGGCGGCGATCGAGGCGATGAACCAGGTGCTCGGCGGAACATTCACCTCCCGCATCAACATGAACCTGAGGGAGGAGAAGCACTGGTCCTACGGAGCCTTCAGCCTGGTCTACCCCGCGAGGGGACAGCGGCCCTTCATCGTCTACGCGCCGGTGCAGACCGACCGCACGGCGGAGTCGCTGCAGGAGATCGTGACCGAGCTGGAGGGCATCCGGGGCGCGGAGCCGGTCACCGAGGACGAGCTCGCGAAGGTCAAGGACCAGCGCTCCCGGACGGTGGCCGGACGATGGGAGACGCTCGGCAGCGTGGGCGGCACCATCGCCGACATGGTCCGCTTCGGACTCGACGACGACCACCCGCACACCTACCTGGACGAGCTGATGGCGCTGAGCCTCGACGACGTCTCCACGGCCGCCTCCAGCGTGGTCCGGCCGGACCGGCTGGTGTGGGTGGTCGTGGGCGACCGCGCCGAGATCGAGCCGGCCGTGCGCGAGCTCGGGCTCGGGGAGCTCCGGACGATCGACGCCGACGGTGATCCCGTCGATTGAGCCGCCGATCTCGGTGAGCGGCGGCGGCGCGAGGCGCGTACGGGCGGGAGCGCTCGCGCTCGTCGCCTGCGCGGCCCTGGCGGCCGCGGCCGCCTGTGGGGGCGGTCCGGACCCCGCCCCGGACGCCGGGGACGGCGACCCGGGCGTGCGCGCCGAGGTGCCCGGGGCGGACTCCGCCCTCGCGGCCTGGATCCGGGCCGCGGGCGGCCCGGAGGCCTGGGACGGCGTCCGGTCCCTCCGCTACACCGTGACCACGGCCCTGTACGACTCCACCGGCCGGACCACCTGGATGCGGCCGCGGCGCGTCGAGATCCGCAAGACGGAAGGCGGGTTCCAGTCCCGGATCGAGCGTCCGGAGGCGGAGGGCCTCTACGTCCAGGTCTTCACCGGCGACACCGGGTGGGCCACGCTCAACGGGGAGCCGCTCCCGCCCGACGACCCGGCCGCCGAGGAGACCGAGTACGTGGGCCGCGACGTCTACTACTGGATCGGGCTCCCCTGGAAGCTCCTGGATCCCGGCGTGAACCGCGAGACGACGGCGCTGGCCGACTCGGGGCGCGAGCTGCGCGTCACCTTCGGGAGCCGGGTCGGCCAGCATCCCGGCGATCGATACTTCTACCGCTTCCTCGACGACGACCCCTGGCCCGAGCAGGTCCACTACGTCGAGCAGGGCACGGAAGGCCGCACCCGCACCTTCTGGCGGGACTTCACGCGGGCCGGGCCGATCACCTACGTCGGGGTGCGTCGATACGTGGACGAGGCCGGCCGCCGGACCAAGGAGCTCCGCATAGACGACGTCCAGATCGGTCCCTCCCTCCACGATTCTCTGTTCTCGCCGCCCCGGTGAGGGGCCGCCTCCTCACGCGACTTGCCCGCCCCCCACGTCGAGGGTAGCCTACACGATCTCTCGCACGGACAGGGCGTTCGCGGATCGACCCGGGACGGCGTAACGGCGTTGTCGACCTCGCAGACCGCGGAGCGCGGACCGGAGGAGGGCTCCGAGGCGGGGGTCGGAGTCACGGCCCCCCTCGACGACCTGTACGGCCTGGCGCTCCGGCTGACCGGCGGCGACGAGGTCCGGGCCGAAGAGCTCGTGCGGCGGACGCTGATCACGTCGCACCGCGGCGGGGCCGGCCACGAGCCGGGGACCGACCGTCGCGCCTGGCTGACGGATCTCCTCAGGGAGACCTTCGCGGAGGCCTACCGCGGGCGGACCGGCCGTCCGGACGAAGCGGCCGATCACGCCGAGGACGAGGCGGGCCGGAGCGCACCGGGGGCCGACTCCGGAGGAGGCGTCCGCTTCGAGCGGATCGCCGACGAGGCGGTGATCCGGGCGATCGAGGAGCTGCCGGAGGAGCTGCGGGTCCCGCTCGTCCTCTCGGACCTCGACTGCCTCCGCTACGCGGAGATCGCCGAGCTGCTCGCGATCCCCCGGCGGGTCGTCGAGGCCCGGCTGCATCGCGCGCGTCGCAGGCTCGGCCGACGGCTCCGCGACCACGCCGACCCGGCGGATTCCGGGGGAGAGGAGGGCGTCGGGCCGACGGGAGGGGAGGCGAGACGGACGGCGGACGGCATGGACTGCGAGGACGCGCTGGCCCGGGTCCACGAGTACCTGGACGGGGAGCTCGACGCCGACGTCCAGGAGCGGCTCCACGGACACGTCGAGGCGTGCGCACGGTGTTATCCCACGTTCGACCGGGAACGGTTGTTCCTGGACCACCTCCGGCGGGTGGGGTTTCGGACGCGAACCGACGACGGCGTTCGCCGGAGGATCGCCGCGCTGGAGGAGGAGCTTCGGTGAGACGACACCACGTCACCGGCTCACGGGTGTGAGGACATGAACGAATCGATGCGTAAGCGCCTCGTGCGGCTGCTGGAGGTGCACGGGCCCTCGGGGTACGAGCTACAGGCCGCACGCGCGTGGCGGAAGGAGGCCGAGGGCTTCGCCGATCGCGTGTGGCTCGACGTGCAGGGGAACAGCTTCGCCGAGATCGGCAGCGGGGGTGCGCCCCGGGTGATGATCGCGGGGCACATCGACGAGATCGGCCTCATGATCCACCACGTGGACGACGACGGCTACCTCTACTTCCAGGGCGTGGGCGGCTGGGATCCGCAGGTGCTGGTGGGTCAGAGGGTCGAGGTCCTGACGTCCGACGGCCCCGTCGAGGGGGTGATCGGCTGGAAAGCGATCCATCTGATCGACCGCGACGAGCGGGAGAAGGCGGTCAAGCTGAAGAACCTCTGGATCGACATCGGGGCGGAGGACGGCGAGGAGGCCCGCGAGAGGGTCGCGGTCGGCGACGTCGCCGTGATCCGTTCGGACACGCTGACGCTGGCCAACGACCGGATCGCGGCCCGCTCCATCGACGACAGGATCGGCGCGCTGATCGCGCTCGAGGCGCTGCGACGGGCGGCGGAGAAGGGGGTCTCGGCCCACGTGATCGCCGTGGCCACCACGCAGGAGGAGATCGGCTACAAGTCGGGTGGAGGCGCCAGCACCAGCACCTTCGGCCTCGACCCCGACGCCGCGGTGGTCGCCGAGGTGACGCACGCGACCGACCACCCCACCGTGGACAAGAAGGAGCACGGGGAGGTCGTCCTCGGCGGCGGTCCGGTCCTCACCCGTGGCGCCGTGACGAACCCCGTCCTCTTCGACCGCCTCGCGGAGGCGGCGGACGCGGCCGGGCTGCCCTATCAGGTGCTCGCCGCTGCATCGAGCACGGGCACCGACGCGGACGCCATCTACACCTCGCGGGAGGGGGTCGCCACCGCGATCGTGTCGGTGCCGAACCGGTACATGCACACGCCGAATCAGCTCGTCTCGGCGGAAGACGTCGAGCGGGCGGCCGAGCTGGTCGCCACGCTGCTCACCCGGCTCGACCGCGAAGAGGACTTCCTGCCGGCATGAGGCGATCGGGACACGCGACCCGACCCGCCGGACGGGGACGGGCGTGACGCCGCCTCCCGGAAGCGGGCGAGGCATGGACGCGAGCACGAAGCCGTCGGACGCCGAGCCCACCCGTGCGGTGGAGGACTACCTGAAGGCCGTCTACAAGCTCGGCCGCGACGGCGAAGCGGTCTCCACCTCCGCGCTGGCCGAGGAGCTGGCCCGGTCGGCGGCCTCGGTCACGAACATGGTGAAGGCCCTGGCCGAGAAGGGGCTGCTCGAGCACGTGCCCTACCACGGGGTCCGGCTGACGGCGGCGGGCGAGACGGCCGCGCTCCGGATCATCCGGCGACACCGGATCCTGGAATCCTACCTGATCGAGCGGCTGGGCTACACCTGGGACGGCGTGCACGCGGAGGCGGAGCGGCTCGAGCACGCCGCCTCCGACGAGCTGATCGACCGCATGGCGCGAGCGCTCGGCGATCCCTCCTTCGATCCGCACGGGTCGCCGATCCCCAGCTCCGAGGGGGAGATCGCCGAGCGCGCCGTCACGCGGCTGGACGAGATCCCGCCGGGCACGCCCGCCGTGGTGCGCGAGGTCGCCGACGACGACCCCGAGCGGCTCCGCCGGGCCGGCCGGCTGGGACTCGTCCCCGGCACTCGGGTAGTGGTGTGCGAGGGCGGCGCCGGCGAGGGCCGCCTGGAGCTGCGCGTCGGGGGCAGGACCCACCGGGTCGACGCCCGCCTCGCCGGCTCGATCTCGGTGGAGCGGCTGTGACGCGACGGACCACGACGGCGAGCGAGGAGAGGAACCCGGACCATGGCGCGTGAGATCCGTATCGACGGCGACCGCTGGCGCGTGAAGCTGGGCGAGGAACCGCCCCGCGACGGTCTCCGATCGGTGCTCTTCTTCCCGGTGACGTGCGATCAGCGGCCTTTCCGCGTGGTCGAGGTGGACGAGGGGCGGGTGGCCGGCGAAGAGTCGATCGCGGCGCTCTCGGAGCGGGAGTTGCGGCGCCTGTACGAGGAATCGAGCTCCATGGGCTTCCCGAGGGAGTACGCGTGAGCCGAGAGGTCGACCTCCACCTGCACTCCACGGCGTCCGACGGCACCGTCCGTCCGGCCGAGGTCGTGCGTGCCTGCGCCGAGCAGGGGGTGGAGGGCCTGTCGCTGACCGATCACGACACGGTCGACGGCCTCGGGGAGGCCGAGGCGGAGGCGGCGAGGCTCGGGCTGCGCTTCCTGGCCGGCGCCGAGTTCTCCGCCAACGAGCCCGGACGCTCGGTCCACGTCCTCGGCTACGGGTTCGACCCGGGGCAGCCGGAGCTGCACGAGTTCTTCCGCAGCTATCGGCGCGATCGGGTCCGCCGCGCGCGGGAGATCGCGGAGCGCTTCCGGAGCTTGGGCGTTCCGCTGGAGTACGAGGCCGTGGAGCGCGAGGTGGGCGACGGCGTCCCGACGAGGGCGCACGTCGCCCGCGCCCTCGTGCGCGAGGGACTCGTGGCGTCCGAGCAGGCCGTGTTCGACCGTTATCTCGGACGCGGCAAGCCGGCGTTCGTCGAGAAGCAGCCGACGCCGCCCGCCGAGGTCTTCGAGCGGATCCACGAGGCGGGCGGTGTGGCCGTGCTCGCGCATCCGGGCTGGACGCACGGACCCGACGAGATCCGCCGCTGGGCGTCCGAGGGCCTCGACGGCGTCGAGGTCCTGCACCGGAGCAACGCGCCGCCGGTGCGGCGGCGGCTGGAGGATCTGGCGGCCGAGCTCGGACTGCTCCGCACCGGCGGCTCCGACTGGCACGGCCCGGAGGGGGAGCGGCGGCTCCCGCCCGGTTCGCAGGGCGTGCCGATGGCCTGGATGGAGGCCGTCGAGCGCCGGATCGAGGGGCGGAGCCCGGCGACGAGCGCGGCCGGAAGCGAGTCGGCCTGAATCGATCACCCGACCGAGGAAGAGCGAGCGAAGATGGCGATGGAGGAGCACGAGCTGATCATCGTGGGCGGCGGACCGGCGGGCCTGTGCGCGGCGCTGTACGCGGGCCGGTCCGAGATGGACGCCGTCCTGCTCGAGAAGGGCATGCCGGGGGGGCAGCTGCTGCTGACCGACCTGGTGGACGACTATCCCGGCATGGAGGACGAGGGGGGGATGGAGATGGCGCAGAAGTTCACGGCCCATGCCGAGAAGTTCGGCGTCGGCCCCACGCGCGCCACCGTCACCTCCGTGCGCCGCGACGACGCGGGGCGGTTCGTCGTCGAGACCGAGTCGGGACCCACCTACCGGGCGCCGGCCCTCGTCTTCACCGCGGGCGGCGAGCCCCGCCGGCTCGACGTGCCCGGCGAGGAGGAGTTCCAGGGCAAGGGGGTGAGCTACTGCGCGATCTGCGACGGGGCCTTCTTCAAGGGCGAGACGATCGCCGTCGTGGGCGGCGGCGACTCCGCGGTGGAGGAGGGCGAGTTCCTGACCCGCTACGCCGAAAAGGTGTACGTCATCCACCGGAGGGACCACTTCTCGGCCCAGGCGGTGCTGCAGCGGCGCCTCATGCAGAACCCGAAGGTCGAGGTGATCTGGGACACGGTGGTCGAGGAGATCCGGGGCGACGACGAGGGCGTGAAGTCCCTGGCGCTGCGCCGGGTCCGGACGACCGAGGACGGCGCCGTCGAGAAGCTGGAGGAGACCGACGAGCTCGACGTGACCGGGATCTTCATCTTCGTCGGCTTCCTCCCGAACGTCGACGTGCTGGACGAGCACGTCGAGCACGACCCGGGCGGCTACCTCCTGACCGACCGGGACATGCGGACGTCGGTGCCCGGCCTCTTCGTGGCCGGCGACGTCCGTTCGCAGCTCGTCCGACAGATCACGACGGCCGTGGGAGACGCGACGACTGCGATCTTCGCCGCGGAGAAGTATCTTGCGGACCTGGAGGACGAGCACGAGGAGGACGAGGAAGAGGTCGTCCGGACGGAGGCGACGGCCGCGACCGGCGGCCGCACCGGCGCACCGAGATGATAGAAGCTGACACTCCGGGAGGTCGCACCATGGCGACTCAGGCTCCGAGCGACGAGCAGCAGGAAGTCGACGTCAGCCTCTCGGAGGTGGCGGCCCGGGAAGTCCGGAAGTTCCTCGCCGAAGAGGAGCTCGAGGAGGAGTTCTCCGGACTCCGTGTGGCCGTCGTTCCGGGCGGGTGCTCGGGCTTCGAGTACAGCCTGACCGTGGAGGAGGGCGCCGACGAGGACGACTTCGTGGTCGAGTCGCGGGGCATCCGGCTCTTCGTCGACCCCTTCAGCGCCCAGTACCTGGCCGGCACGCACATCGGCTACAAGACCTCCTTCCAGGGCTCGGGCTTCACCTTCGAGAACCCGAACGCCACGGGCGGCTGTGGCTGCGGCAGCTCCTTCGCCGTCTGACTCTCTCCGCGTCCGGCGCCTCGCCGTCGGACCGATCGAGGCCAACTGCTACGTGGCGGCGCAGCCGGGCTCCGGCACCGCCGTCGTGGTGGATCCGGGGGCCGAGGCCGATCGGATCGCCTCGGTCCTCGAAGAATGGAGCGTCGAGCTGGACGCCATCCTCCTGACCCACGGCCACATGGATCACGTGGGAGGGGTCGCGGGACTGGTCGAGCGCACGGGCGCGAGCGTCCACCTGCATCCGGGCGATCGGGACTTCTACGACCGGGCGGCCGAGCAGGCGGCGGGTTACGGGCTCCGGATCGACCAGCCCCCTCCCCCCGACCACGAGCTGGAGGACGGCCAGGTGCTGACCGCGGCCGGCCTCCGCTTCGAGGTCCGGCACGCCCCGGGACACTCGCCGGGCGGGGTGGTCCTCGTCACGAGCGCCGGGGCCTTCGTGGGCGACTGCGTCTTCCAGGGATCGATCGGCCGCGTGGACCTGCCGCGCGGCGACGCGGCCGCGCTGCGCGAGTCGATCGATCGGACGATCCTCTCCCTGCCCGACGAGACCGTCCTCTGGCCGGGCCACGGACCCGAGACCACGGTCGCCCGGGAGCGACGCTCCAATCCGTTCCTGAACGGCTCGATCGCGTGGGCGTGATGTCGACCGAGGAGCGGGAGTCCCCCGAGCGGATCGACCTCTCGTCCGACCTCCCGTCCGGCCGCGAGCCGTGTCTCCGCTGCGGCGTGCCCCTGCCGGGTCGGCTCATGGGCTGCAAGGGCGGCCACTGCCCCAACTGCGGGCACCCCTATCCGCACGGCGACTGCTCGGACTGATGCGTCGGGCGTGCCCGTGAACGAAGGCCCGCAGAACCCGCGCTCGCTCGATCGCGACCAGACCGTGCAGCTGGCCAGACTGCTGGCGGCCGTCGAGGACGCCGACGAGGTGCTGGTCGTCACCCACGACAACCCGGACCCCGACGCGATCGCTTCAGCGGCGGCCCTCGCGCACCTGCTCGAGGCGGCGGCGAACAAGGCGACGAAGCTCGCCTTCGGGGGCATCGTCGGCCGGGCCGAGAACCGGGCGCTGATCGAGGAGCTCGGCGTCCGCTTCGAGCAGCTCGGTGTCGGGGAGATCCCGGCGTCGACGCTGGTGGCGCTGGTCGACACGCAGCCGCGCACCGGGAACACCTCGCTGCCGGAGGGACGCATCGCCGGGGTCGTCGTCGACCACCACCCGCTCCGCTCCGAGACCTCGACCGCCACCTTCTCGGACGTGCGGCCCGAGTACGGGGCGAGTTGCTCGATCCTCGTGGAATACCTGCGCGCCGCTCGGGTCGAGCCGCCGCGCGCCCTGGCCACGGCGCTCTTCTACGGCATCCAGTCGGAGACGATGGACCTCGGGCGCGAGGTCTCGGAGGCGGACGTGAGCGCGAGCCTGTACCTCTACCCGCGCTCGGATCCGGCCGCGGTCTCCCGCATACGCCACGCCCGCGTGCCGGCCAGCTACTTCCGCTCGATCCACGAGGCGCTGGAGCAGGCGTGCCGCTACGACGGCGTCGTCACGGTGCCGATGGGCCGGCTCGACTATCCGGACATGGTGGCCGAGGTGGCCGATCTCTTCATGCGGGTGGAGGGGGTCGAGTGGGCCGTGGCGAGCGGGCGCTACCGCGACGACCTGCTCCTGTCGGTGCGCACCTTCCGGACGGACGCCCACGCGGGGGAGGTCGTGCGCGAGATCGTCGGCGACCGCGGCTCCGCCGGGGGCCACGGGATGCTGGCCGGCGCCCAGCTTCCGCTGAAGGGGCTCTCCGACGCCGAGGCGGACGAGCTCGTGCAGACGCTCTTCACCGACCTGCTGCGGTCGCTGAACCTCGAGGGGAGCGAAGGGGAGGAGATCATCCCCGACGAGGGCCCCTCCGGCGGGGCGGGGGATCGGCCGCGCACGGACGACGGGAACGGCTGACCGCGTGCTCCGGGTCGGACTCACGGGCACGGTCGGGGCCGGCAAGAGCACCGTCGGACGGCTCTTCGAGGCGTGGGGCGCGTGCCGGATCGACGCCGACCGGCTCGCCCGCGAGGCGGTCGCGCCCGGGACCCGGGGGCTCGAGGCGGTCCGGGAGGCGTTCGGCGACGTCGTCCTCGACGCCGAGGGCGCCCTGGACCGGGCGGAGATGCGAAGGCGCGTCTTCGGGGACGCGGAGGCCCGCCGCCGGCTCGAGGCCATCGTCCACCCGGAGGTGCGTCGGCTGCTCGAGGTGCGGGCCGGGGAGGCGCGCTCGCGGGGCTGCGACGTCATGGTCGCCGAGGTGCCCCTGTTGCTGGAGGGGGAGATGGAGGACGACTTCGACGTGGTCGTGGTCGTGGACGCCCCCGCTGACCGGCGGCGCCGCTGGATCGAGGAGGAACGCGGCGTCGACCGGGCCACCTTCGAGGCCATCGAGGGCGCCCAGTGGTCGGCCGAGCGGAAGCGGAGCGCCGCCGACGTGGTGCTCGTCAACGACGGGA
The DNA here is from genome assembly GCA_964515425.1 of uncultured Gemmatimonadota bacterium. Lineage (GTDB taxonomy): Bacteria > Gemmatimonadota > Gemmatimonadetes > Palauibacterales > Palauibacteraceae > CAYVFM01. Next base: position 10,906 of record CAZEUW010000008.1, read on the forward strand.
CGCTCGACGAGCTGGAGGCCCGCGCACGGGAGGTGTGGGAGGGGCTCGTGCGACGGGTCCGGGAGCGGGCGTGAGACCGGAGGATGCCGAGGGGACGCGGCTCTGGGAGGTCGACCTCCACATGCACACGTCGGCCTCCTACGACTGCCTCTCCGAGCCCGCCGACGTCGTCGAAGCCGCCCGCGAGGCGGGGCTGGACCGGATCGCGATCACCGACCACGACGAGATCGAGGGGGCCCTCGCCGCGCGCTCGATCGACGCGAGCCTCGTCATCGTGGGCGAGGAGGTGCGCACGGCCGAGGGCCTGGACCTCATCGGGCTTTTCCTGCACCGCCGCATCGGCCCGGGGGCCAGCTTCCGGCAGACCGCCGAGGCGATCCGCGCCCAGGGGGGACTCGTCTACCTCCCCCACCCCTTCGACCGCCACCGGGGCACCGACGAGTCCTTCCTGGCCGGAGTGGAGGAGTGCGTGGACGCGGTCGAGGGCTTCAACGCCCGGGTGCACGACGAGGCGTCCAACCGGCGCGCGCGAGCGTGGGCCGAGGAGCGGGGCCTGCCCGTCGGGGCGGGCAGCGACGCTCACCTGCTCGGCGAGATCGGCCGGGGCCGCGTGCGCCTCCCCCCCTTCGAGGAGGCACCCGAGGCGCTGCTGGCGTCGCTCCGGGCGGGCCGGATCGTCGGCCGCAGCTCGGGCCTCTGGGTCCACCTCGGGTCGACCTGGGCCAAGGTGAGGAAGAAGCTGGGCGGCACCTGAACTTCCTTGACACGACGGAGCGGCGCGGGCTAGCGTGCGCGGTCGTCTCCGGCGGTGCGAGCCCCGGGCGTGCCGCGGCGGTCATCAGCGACGCATGCAGGAGGGGGAGAGCTTGAGCCTGGAGACCCACTCGAAGGAACAGTGGGCCACCCGCATCGGCCTGATCCTCGCCATGGCGGGGAACGCCGTCGGGCTCGGCAACTTCCTCCGCTTCCCGGTCCAGGCCGCCCAGAACGGCGGCGGGACCTTCATGATCCCCTACTTCATCTCCTTCCTGGTGCTGGGGATCCCCCTGATGTGGATCGAGTGGACGATCGGCCGCCACGGCGGACGGTTCGGCCACGGCAGCCTGCCCGGCATGTTCGACGTGCTCGGAGACCGGAAGAAGAAGTGGGCGAAGTACCTCGGCGTCTTCGGGCTGATCATCCCCTTCATCATCTTCATCTACTACACCTACGTGGTGTCGTGGATGCTGGGCTTCAGCCTGTTCAGCGTGACGGGCGAGTACTTCGGCTTCGCCGAGGTCGACCGGATGCGCGACTTCCTGTACAACTTCCAGGACGTCTTCGCCGCCTCGCCCGAGCTGGGCGTCCCGTGGCTGGCGATCGTCTTCTTCCTGATCACGCTCGCGTTCCTGGGCTGGGTGCTGTCGCGCGGGATCAGCGGGGGGATCGAGAAGCTCGCCCTGATCGGGATGCCCGTGCTCTTCCTGTTCGCGATCGTCCTCATGATCCGGGTGCTCACCCTGCCCGAAGGCGAGGCGACCGTCGCGCAGGGGCTGAACTTCATCTGGGATCCCGAGTGGACCAGCCTGGGCGACCCTCGGGTGTGGCTGGCCGCGGCCGGCCAGATGTTCTTCACCCTCTCGCTCGGCGCGGGACACGTGCACGCCTACGCCTCCTACGTGGACCGGGACGACGACATCACGCTGACCGGGCTCTCCACGGCGGCCACGAACGAGTTCGCCGAGGTCGTGCTCGGCGGCACGATCGCCATCGTCGCCGCCGTCGTCTTCTTCGGCGTCCAGGGCGCGGTCCAGGTGGCCGAGGGCGGCACCTACGACCTCGGCATCGTGGCCATGAGCGTCGTCTTCCAGGGGCTGCCCGGCGACCCGATCTGGGGCCAGCTCTTCGGCTTCCTGTGGTTCTTCCTGCTCTTCGTCGCCGGCATCACCTCCTGCGTGGCGCTGGCGACGCCGTCGATCTCCTTCCTCCAGGAGGAGTTCGACTTCACCCGGAAGAAGGCGGCCTACGGCATCATGGCCATCGGCTTCGTGCTGGGCTTCGCCCACGTGGTCTTCTACGACCAGGGCTTCATGAACGAGTGGGACTACTGGGCGGGGACGTTCGGGCTCGTCTTCCTGGCCACCGTCGAGATCCTGCTCTTCGTCTACCTGTTCGGCCTCGACCGAGGCTGGGAGAGCATGCACGACGGGGCGGACCTGCGAGTGCCCGGCATCTACAAGCCGATCATGAAGTACGTGACGCCGGTGTTCCTGGTCGTCCTGCTGGGATGGTGGGGCGCGACCGAGGCGGTCGACGTGCTCCTGATGAACGACGTCGCCGACCCGGCCAACCTCCCCTACCGCTGGGCGAGCCGGATCCTGATCCTCGGAATCCTGCTCGGCGCCCTCTGGATGATCCGTGAGGCCTGGCGGCGCCGGGAGACGGAGGCGTGATGGAGGAGTCCGGACTCAGCACCTTCGCGCTGGTCTTCATGCTCGTCAGCATGGGGTCGGTGGTGGCCCTGATGGCCTACTGCTACTGGCGCATCCTCCGGGATCCCGACTCGGGGTCGGGCCGCCGGACGGTGGACGCGGGCGGGGGCGAGCCGCTCTGAGCGCTGCCGAGGCCGGCGAGCGCGGCGTCGATCGACCGCCCGCTCGGCGCCTGGACGACCTCCACCGCCTGCGCGACTTCCTCGACGCGGCCCGACGCGTCGCCGTCTCCACCCACGTCAACGCCGACGGCGACGGCGCCGGCAGCGAGGTCGCCGTGGCTCGCTGGCTGCGCTCCCGGGGGGCACGGCCGGTGATCGTGAACCCGACGCCCTTCCCGGACGCCTTCCGGTTCCTGGTCGGGGACCTCGAGGTCCACGCGGCCGCGACCGAGGAGGGACGGGCGGCCCTCGAGGGGGCCGACGTCCTCCTCGTGCTGGACACCTCCGAGCCGGGCCGGCTCGGAGCGGTGGCCGACCACCTCGATCGTCTCCCGGTGGCCGTCGTGGACCACCATCCGGTCACGGGGAGCTCGGTCGGCGACGTCGTGGTCAACGATCCCGCGGCGTGCGCCACCGGCGAGCTGGTCTTCGACCTGCTCCGGCTCGGGGGGGACGACGGCCCGGACGCGGACCAGGCGGACGCCCTCTACGTGGCGATCGTCACCGACACCGGCTCCTTCCGCTTCGGCAACACCACGGCCCGGTCGCATCGCATCGCCGCCGAGCTCATCGACGCCGGCGTCGACGTCGAGGCCATGTTCCGGCACATCTTCGCCCGCTACACGCCGGAGGGGCTGGCGCTGCTCGAGCGGGCGCTCGGGTCCCTCGAGACGAGCGAGGACGGACGGGTGGCCTGGATCACGGTGTGGGCCCGGGACCTGGAGGCCACCCGCGCGACGGCCGAGGATCGCGAGGGCCTGGTCGAGTACGCCCGTCGGCTCCAGGGGGTGGAGGTGGCCCTCCTCTTCCGGGAGACCCCCGGCGGACAGACGAAGGTCTCCCTGCGCTCCAACGGCGAGGTCGACGTCGCGGCCGTCGCGCGCCGGTTCGGCGGGGGAGGGCACCGCCAGGCCGCGGGTGCCCTCGCCTCGGCGGCGCTGGAGGAGATCCGTGCGGCGGTGGTCGAGCGCGTCGAGGAGGCGGTCGCGGCACTCTAGCCGCCCTTCCGGCCGTCCGAAGGCCCTTCCCACCTTGAGCTTCGAGGGTTTTCGGGATATCTTGGGGTCGTCCTGCCCGATCCGCCGCACTCCGCTCAGAGCGTGGCCGCTCCCAGCGCGCCACCCGCCAGGAGGTCCGATGACCGAAGGTACCGGCACGTCGGTGGACGGCGTCTCGCAGGAAGTCTCGCGGCGCCTGCAGGCCGTGGGCAGGGCGGTGTCTCCCGAGGAGATCGGGGACCTGTGGATCTTTCCCCCGCTCCGCGACGTGGAGCACTCCGCCGAATTCCTGCTCTTCACGCGCCGACTGGAGGAGGGCAAGCTCCGGCTCTACAGCGCGCGCCTTCGGCACGGGACGGACGACCGCTCCGGCGAGAACGGCGCCGCGCCGGTGGAGAACGGCAACGGCCACGGCGGCGGGAACGGCGACGGGCGGCACGTCGACGGGTCGTACCGCGCCGACGGGGCCGGTCCCGAGATGCGTCAGGAGATCACCGAGCACGGCAGCGTGCCCGCCGACCGGGTGCAGGGCCTGGTGGTGAGGTTCCGGCGGCGGCTCGGCGACGAGGGCGAGCCCCGCCACGTCTCCATCGACGGGCGGGAAGACCGATGGCGCGAGCTGTTCGACCGCCGCGAGAACGGCAGCGGGCCAGTTGAAGCGGCCGAGGGCGGTTCGTAGCTTGTATCCCGGAGCGTAGGAGCCCCGGCGGCCGGCCGGGATCGGCATTCGGAACGGCGGAGCCCCAGGCGTGAGCACGCAGGACGAGATCACACGGAGGCCGGAGGAGTTGGACCGGGAGCTTCGGGCCGCGCTCGAGGCCGAAGGCCACCGGTTCACGACCCAGCGGGCCGCCGTGTACCGGGCGCTCGGCTCGACCGACACCCATCCCACGGCCGACGAGATCTTCACGTCCGTGCGGGAACGGATCCCCGACATCAGCCTGGCGACGGTCTACAAGGCCCTCGAGGCCCTGGTGAGCTGCGGGCTCGCGCAGAAGCTCACGGGGGGCGAGGGACCGGCCCGGTTCGACAGCCGCACCGACCGTCACCCCCACGTGCGCTGTCTCTCCTGCGGCAGGGTCGCCGACGTGGAGTCGAGCGAGCTCTCGAGCCGGATGGACGAGCTGGCGTCCGGCACCGACTACGAAGTGGTCGACGTCCGCCTGGAGCTCCTCGGGCACTGCGCCCACTGCCGCAACTGAGCCGGCCGCCGGACGCGACCGCACGTCCTCCGTTCCGGAGACGCGACCGCGCCGCCCCGTCCGGGCGGCGTTTCACGTTCCTCAGAGCAGGCGAGGAGCCACCATGGGATTCGACGCAGCCAGCTTCGTACCCTCGCGCGTCTTCCTGACGTCCGGGACGGGCGTCCACCGCGAGCGTCTCAGCTCGTTCGAGATGGCGCTGCGCGACGCTCGCATCGCCCGGTACAACCTGGTCAACGTCTCGTCGATCTTTCCCGCGGGCTGCGATCTGGTGGATCCCGAGGAGGGGCTCGAGGCGCTGGAGCCGGGGCAGGTCGTGTTCAGCGTGCTGGCCCGCTCCGAGACGAACGAGCCCAGCCGGCTCATCGCCTCGAGCATCGGCCTGGCGCTGCCGAAGGATCCGGAGCAGTTCGGGTATCTCTCCGAGCACCACACGTACGGCGAGTCGGCGGAGGAGGCCGGCGCCTACGCCGAGGACCTCGCGGCGAGCATGCTCGCCACGATCCTCGACATCCCCTTCGACGCCGACGCCGACTGGGACGAACAGCGCGAGGTGTGGCGGCTCTCGGGCCGTATCGTGCACTCTACGAGCATCACCGAGGCCGTCGAGGGGCCCCACGACGGACGCTGGGCCACGACGCTGGCTGCGGCGATCTTCTGCGGATGAGCTTCCCCCTCCCGCCCGCGCTCGAAGGGCACGCCTGGAGCGATTCCGACGGGTTCCTCGGGCTGCCCGTCGGGAGCGTCGACGGGGGGACGGTCGGGACGGTGATCCTGCCGGTGCCCTACGAGGCGACCACCAGCTGGGGAAGCGGAACTGCTCGGGGCCCGGCGGCGTTTCTCGAGGCGTCGCGCTACCTGGAGCTGTACGACGAGGAGCTCGACGCCGAGCCCCACCGGGCGGGCGTCGCCACCCTGCCGTCCCTCGAGCTGACCGCCGAGGGGCCGGCGGCCGCCGTGGCCGAGCTGCGGGCGGCCTACGAGTCGCTGCTCGACGTCACCGAAGGGGGCTTCGTGATCACGGTGGGGGGCGAGCACTCGATCAGCAGCGCCCCGGCGCTCGCCTGGCACGAGCGGCTCGGCGGCGACCTCTCGATCCTCCAGCTCGACGCCCACTCCGACCTGCGGGACAGCTACCGCGGGACCCCGTGGAGCCACGCCTGCGTGATGCGCCGGGTCCTCGAGCGCACCGCGGAGATCGTGGCCGTGGGCGTCCGATCGCTGACGCGCGAGGAGCGTGAGCTGATCCGCGACCGGGGGATCACCACCGTCTTCGCCGAGGAGCTCCGGGAGGAAGGCTGGGTCGAGCGCGCCCTGTCGGCGCTCGGACGGAACGTGTACGTGACCTTCGACGTCGACTTCTTCGATCCGGCGGTCGTCCCGGCCACCGGGACACCGGAGCCGGGCGGCGCGGGCTGGTGGCAGGCCCTGGACGTGCTGCGGGCCGTGTTCGGCGAGCGGAACGTGGTCGGGGCCGACATCGTCGAGCTGGCGCCGAGGGAAGGGCAGGAGGCCTCGGCCACGGTCGCCGCCAAGCTGGCCCACAAGATGATGGGCTACCGGGTGCTCCTCTGATGGAGGGCGAAACCATAGGGCTCGCGGTGGCCTTCGCCGCGGGGATCCTCTCCTTCCTCTCGCCCTGCGTGCTCCCGCTCGTCCCCTCCTACGTCTCCTTCGTCGCGGGGGTGGGCCTCGAGGAGCTCGAGTCCGGCGGCGGGGACGTCCGCAGGACGGCCTTCGTCCATTCGCTGTTCTTCGTGCTCGGCTTCAGCGTCGTGTTCATGGGCCTCGGCGCCTCGGCCAGCTTCCTGGGCCAGCTGCTGAGCGAGCACCGGGTCTGGATCACCCGGATCGGGGGGCTTCTCGTCGTGGTGTTCGGCCTCCACCTGCTGGGGGTCACGCCCCTCCGCCTCCTCCACCGCGAGCGGCGCGTCCATCTCGCGGAGAAGCCGCTCGGCTACGCCGGCACCTTCCTGGTCGGCGTGACCTTCGGCGCCGGGTGGACGCCGTGCATCGGACCGATCCTCGGCGGCATCATGACGATGGCCGCCACCCGCGAGCGCCTGCTGGACGGGGTGCAGCTCCTCGGCGTCTACTCGGCCGGCCTCGCGCTCCCCTTCCTGCTGAGCAGCCTGGCGCTGACCTGGTTCCTGGCCGGATTCCGGCGATACCGCCGCTACGTCCCGTGGGCCGAGCGGGCGAGCGGGGCCCTGCTCGTGCTCGTCGGCCTGCTGCTGCTCGGCGGCCAGTTCACCGCGCTGGCCTCGTGGGGGGCGGGGATGACGCCCGACTGGATCCTGGAGAACATATAGCCGCTCGGAAGGCGGGCGGCCCCGGATCACGATCCGCCGGCGAGGAGCTCGGCGAGTCGGTCGACGGACACGGGCTTGGTGAGCACCACGTCGGCGCCGGCGCTGCGGCAGGTCGCTTCCAGGGATTCGCCGCTGTGGCCGGTGAGGACGACCAGCCGGGCCGAGGGGGAGCGATCACGCAGCCTCCGGAGCAGCTCCGGCCCCGACACGTCGGGCAGGCCGAGGTCGGTGACCACGGCGTCGAATCCGTCGGACGCCATCGCCTCGAAGGCCTCCGCGGCGTCGGCCGCCTCCTCGACCGAGAGGTGCCGGGCACGGAGGACCAGGGCGAGCGCGCCCCGCAGGTCGTCGTCGTCCTCCACGAGGAGGACGGCCCGCGGGCGGCTCACGCCCGCTCGCCCGCGTGCTCCCGGTGCTCGGCCACGAAGGCGTCGTTCCGCTCGGTGGGCAGGGTGAGGTAGAAGCGGCTGCCGCTGCCGCGGTCGCTCTCGACGCCGATCCGACCCCCGTGCAGCTCCACCAGCCGGCGGGCGATGGAGAGGCCGAGCCCGGTGCCTCCGAGCTCCCGCTCGACGCCTTCGTCCAGGCTGACGAACTCCTCGAAGATCTCGTCCTGCCGCTCCGCCGGGATGCCGACTCCGGTGTCGACCACCTCGATCCGCAACCACTGGCCGTCGGACGCGACGGTCGCCCGGACCTCCACCCGGCCGCCCTCCGGCGTGAACTCGATCGCGTTGGCGACGAGGTTGCCGAGCGCCTGCTCGGTCTTGTTGCGGTCGGCGAACAGCTTCGGTAGCTCGCCGTTGGCCCCGGCGCGGAAGTCGAGCCGCTTGCGCTCGAGCAGCGACTCGTGGGTGGAGCGGATCTCCGAGAGGAGGTCCTCGAAGGCGAAGCGGGTCGGGGCGAGCTCCGCGCTCTCCCCCCCGCTGCGGCTGAAGGCGAGGATCTCGTCCACCATCTCCAGCGCCTGGCGCGTCGCGCGGACGATGGAGCGGACCGCGTCCGACTGGTCCTCGTCCATCGCGCCGAGCGTCCCGTCGGCGAGCGCCTCGGCGTACGTGTGGATGGCCGTCAGCGGGGTCCGCAGCTCGTGGGAGACGGTGGCCAGGAACTGGCTCCGGGCCGTCTCCAGGTTGCGGAGCTCGCGGACCTCGCGCTGGAGTTCCCCGTGCGCCAGATGTTCGGTTGTCTGCTCAGCGACCACCGGGTGCGCTTCTCGGAGCGAGAGGAGCGGTTGGGTCGGCCGGGCCGGCCGATCGCGTGGTGCGGCGCAAATTCCACAAGCTATTCTCCAGGTGCGGCGTCAGCAACCGCCTCCCGCCCGTCGCCGTCGAAGGACGCGAGCTCCTCGGCGATGAGCTGGCGCTCCAGCAGGCGTGCGTAGGTGCCGTCGAGCGCCAGGAGCTCCTGGTGCGTGCCGGCCTCGGCCACCTCGCCCTCCTCGAGGACGAAGATCCGGTCGGCGTCGCGGACCGCCGAGACGCGGTGCGAGACGATGATGGCGGTCCGGCCGGCGACGAACTCCCGCAGGCCCCTGAGGATGGCGCGCTCGGTCACCGAGTCCACGGCCGAGAGGGCGTCGTCGAGCACGATCACCGGGGAGTCGCGGTACAGCGCCCGCGCCAGCGTGGCTCGCTGCTTCTGGCCCCCGGAGAGGTTCACGCCCCGTTCGCCGATGCCGGTGTCCAGCCCCGCCGGGAGCACTTCGAGCGTCTCGCCCAGCTGCGAGACGTCCACCGCGCGACGGAGGAGCGCGTCCTCGTCCGGCTCCCAGCGCTCGGCTTCCGCCTCGCCCTCGGGCAGGACGATGTTCCGCCCGAGCCTCATGCTGAAGAGGAACGGGTCCTGGGGGACGAGGGCGACCGCGCCGCGGAGCGTCTCGAGGGAGAGTTCCCGGACGTCCACGCCGTCGAGGAGCACCCGACCGCGATCGGGGTCGTAGAGTCGGGGCAGGAGCCGCACCAGGGAGCTCTTTCCGCTCGCGGTCGCTCCGACCACCGCCACCGTCTGTCCGGGCTCGACGGTCAGGCTCACGTCCTTCAGCACCCAGCGCTCGTCGTTCGGGTACCGGAACCAGACGCCGTCGAATTCCACGGCGCCCTCGATCCCCCCCTCGGGCCGCCTCGGCTCCTCCGGCGGATCGATCTCCGGCCGCTCGGCCATGAGCTCGTTGATCCGCCCCATCGAGGCGGCCCCGCGCTGGAACAGGTTCGTGACCCAGCCGAGCGCGATCATCGGCCAGCTCAGGAGGTTCAGGAAGAAGGTGAAGGCGACGAAGCTGCCGAGGCTGATCTCGTCGGACATCACTTTCATGCCGCCGAAGCCGAGCACGGCCACGGCCGCGAGGCCGGTGCAGAGGGTCAGGGTCGGATGGAAGGCTCCCCAGATCCGGGCCAGCGACATGTTCCGGTCGAGGTACTCCAGGTTCATCTCGCCGAAGCGCTCCGTCTGGTCGGTCTCCTGGGTGTAGGCCTTGACGATGCGGATGCCCGCCAGGTTCTCCTGGACGAAGTTGCTCAGCTGGCTGAACTGGTGCTGGATGCGCTCGAAGCGGACGTGGATCTTCTGGCCGAACAGGTAGACGGCGGCCGGGAGGACGGCCATCGGCGCCATCGCGAGCAGCGTGAGCTCGACGTCGATCCAGGCCATGAAGGCCAGCGAGAGGGTGGCGATCGTGGCCGTGTTCACCAGGTACATGATCGCCGGCCCGGCCACCTGACGGACCGCCAGCACGTCGTTGGTCAGGCGGCTCATCAGGTCGCCGGTGCGCCAGCGGTCGTAGAAGGCCGCCGGCATGCGGAGGAGGTGCGAGAAGACGTCGCCTCGCAGGTCGCGTTCGATCTTCCGGCTGAGGCCGTTGAGCAGCTCCCGCATCCCGTAGCGGGCGACGCCGCCGAGGATCGCGACCAGCACCACCAGGCCGGCGTACCGCACCACGACGTCCATGGAGAGGTTCTGCTCCAGCGCGTCCACCGCGACCTTGAGCAGGTACGGGCCGGCCACGGTGAAGACGTTGCTGACCACGACCAGCAGCAGGCCGAGGGCGATCCCCCGCCGGTACGGGCGGAAGTAGGGCAGCAGGCTTCGGAGTTCGTGCATGGAGGGGGTCGTATCGATTCGAGCGGGTGCGTGTTCCCTCCCGGGAGTGTCCGCGAACGTTGCTGGCCGGTCCGTCGAAGGGCAACGCGGTGGTTCGCACCTTGCACTTCTACGGGGCCCGTGCGCGCCGCCGACCTCGGGGTGGGCAGGCGCCCGACTCGCAACCGGAGGTGCTGTCATGAACACCGTCGATCACGACGTACGCGCGCTCTCCAGCGTCCTGGCGGCGCTCGCCCTGGCGGCCTGCGGCATCGCCTCGGGGGCCGATCGGGTGGAGGTGGCGTCGGGCACGGTCCTCACCGCGACGCTCGATCAGGAGCTCACGACGAAGGCCAGCTCCGAGGGCGATCCGGTCACGGCCACGGTCACCGCGCCGGTGACCGGCGAGGGGGGAGACGTCCTCGTCCCCTCGGGCGCGAAGCTGCACGGTGAGGTGACCGGCGTCCGCGACGAGGGCGACCGGGAGCGGCCCGCCTACCTGGCCATCCGCTTCGACCGGCTGGAGATGCGCGGGAGCACCGTCTCGCTCGACAGCGCCCGGCTGGTCGAGGCGAATCCGGCCGTCGAGTCCGAGACCCACGACGAGCTGGCCAAGATCGGGGGCGGCGCGGCCGCCGGTGCGCTCCTCGGCGGCCTGATCAGCGGCGAGGCCGAGGGCGCCGTGGCGGGCGGCCTGGTGGGGGCGGTGGCCGGAACGGCCGTCACGCTCGGCACGGCCCACCAGCACGCGTACCTGCCGCGCGGCTCCCGGGTGCGCGTCGAGCTGCTGCGCTCCATCCAGGTGCCGGCGGCATCGGAGGAGGAGACCGACGCCGGGGAGGCGTACGGCGCCGGCTGAGCTCGCCGGACGGGAGATTTTCCCGGGGCCCGGCCGGTGTCCGGGACGATGGCGATCGGGGGCCGCGTCGGTTATCCTTGAGGCGACTGCGGCGCCAGCCGCCTCCCGACCCGCGACGGGCCGATGCGTGCACTCTCCCTAGCGACGGCAGTCGCCACGATCGCGATCACGGCCGCAGGTGCCCGAGCGCAGCAGGCCGACGATCGCCCGCCCCTCCTGGCCGACTCGGTGGTCTACGAGATCCGCCCCCTCGACGTCTCCGTCCGACCCCGCACCCTCCGCGGCAAGCTGGCCGGCTTCTACCGACGGCTGGACCGCGGGGCGGGCCGCTACATCACCCGCGAGCAGATCGAGGCGAGGAACCCGTACCGGCTGACCGACATCGTCCACCTCGCGCCGGGCTTCCAGACGGTCGAGTTCGACGACGGGACGGGCCGCAGGCACGCCCGCATCGGCCGCTCGCAGGTCATGGAGAGCCTCCAGCGGTGCCGGATCCAGTACTGGATCGACGGCATGCCGATGCCCCGGTCCACCGGCTTCGAGCTGGACGAGATCCACCCGGGCGACGTCGCCGGGATCGAGGTCTACCGCGGCCCGTCGGAGACGCCGGCCCGTTTCCAGCGTCAGGGCTCCACCTGCGGCGTCGTGGTCGTCTGGACCCGGGATCCCTCGCGACGCTGATCCGTTCGCGGCGGCCCGTCAGTGCGCGACGGCACGGCCGTCCGCGGCCGCGCCCAGCGCCTCGCCCTCCCGCCTCGGGTCGGACACGCCCATGGCGGTCCCGTCGGGGCCGATCCAGAGGGTCGGGGCGTTGCCCGACCACCCGTCCCGCGCCTCGAGCCGGTGGCCCCGGCGCCGAAGCTCGGCGATCACGGCCTCGCGGAGCCCGTCCGGCTCGTAGCGGACCACGTCGGGCAGGTGCTGGTGGTGGAACCGCGGCGCGCGCACGGCGGCGACGGGGCCGAGCCCGTGGTCCACGAGGTTCGAGATCACCTGGAAGACGGTGGTGATGATCGCCGCGCCGCCCGGCGAGCCGGTGACGAGCTCGGTTCGACCGTCGGGGCCCACGACGAGGGTGGGGCTCATCGAGGAGAGCATCCGCTTGCCCGGCGCGACCGCGTTCGCCTCACCCTGCACCAGGCCGTACTCGTTGGGCACGCCCGGCTTGGCCGTGAAGTCGTCCATCTCGTTGTTCATAAGGAAGCCGGCGCCCGGCACGGTGACGCCCGAGCCGTAGAGCCCGTTCAGGGTGGTGGTCACGGCGGCCGCCGTCCCGGCGTCGTCGACGACCGAGAAGTGGGTCGTCTCCCGGCTCTCCGCCCGCGGCACCCGGTTGAACCGCTCCGACGGGGAGACGCTGTCGAGCCGGATGGAGGCGCGGAGGGAGTCGGCGTAGTCCCGGCTCGTGAGCCGGTCGATCGGCATCGCCACCACGTCCGGGTCGCCCAGCCAGTAGTTGCGGTCGGCGAACGCCCGTCGGAACGCCTCGACCGCGAGGTGGACCGCGTCGGCCGATCCGTACCCGAGGGTGTCGAGGCGGAAGCCCTCGAGGACGTGGAAGATCTCCGCCAGGGTCACCCCGCCCGAGGAGGGGGGCGGCATGGTGACCACGCGGCGGTCCCGGTAGCCGAAGGCCACCGGCTCCCGCCACACCGCCTCGTAGGCGGCCAGGTCCTCCCGGTCGATCAGGCCGCCGCCGCGCCGCATCTCGGAGGCGATCGAGTCGGCGATCCAGCCCCGATAGAAGGCCCGCGCCCCGTCCTCCGCGATCGCGTGGAGGGCCCGCGCCAGGCCCGGCTGTCGGAACCGGCTCCCGACCGCCGGCGGGGCGCCGCCCGGCAACCACTTCCGGGCGCTCGTCGCGAAGCGTGGGAGCCGGTCGGCGCGCTCGAGGGCCTCGTGCAGGGAGGCCGGGACGCGGAAGCCTTCCTCCGCGAGCCGTTCGGCGGGCGCCACGAGCCGCTCCCACGGCAGGGATCCGAAGCGCTCGTGGGCGGCGGCCATGCCGGCCACCGAGCCCGGCACCCCCGAGGCGAGGTGCCCGACCCAGCTCTCCCGCGTGACGCCTCCCTCCGCGTCCACGAACATGTCGGACGTGGCCCCGGACGGAGCCTCCTCGCGGAAGTCGAGGGCCGCCTCCAGGCCGTCGGACGTACGGAGGACCATGAAGCCCCCGCCTCCCAGGTTGCCCGCCCGGGGATAGGTGACGGCGAGCGCGAAGTGGACGGCGACGGCCGCGTCCACGGCGTTCCCCCCGTCGCGGAGGACGTCGCGTCCCACGGCGGTGGCGATCGAGTCGGCGCTCACCACCATGCCCGCCCGACTCGTGGGCGCGGACGCCTCGGCCGCGAAGGGCCATCCCTCGGGAAAGGGCGCGCTCCTCGTCGCGTGGGCGCAGGCGAGCGCCAACGCGGCCAGGAGCGCCGCGGCCGCGAAGTCCCTCGCGGGCCTCATCGGCTCGCCTCGACGCCGCGGCGGGGGCACACGTCCTCCAGCACGCACTCGGAGCAGCGTGGCCGTCGTGCGGAGCACACCTCGCGACCGTGGCGGATGAGCAGGACGTGCAGCGCGAAGCGCCGGTCCGGGGGGACCGATTCGTTGAGGACCCGGTGGGTGCGCTCGCGGCCTCCGTCCAGGGGCGCGAGCCCGAGCCGGCGGGCCACGCGATGAACGTGGGTGTCGACCGGCATGACGGGGCGGCGCAGGGCGAAGCAGAGGACGCACGCCGCCGTCTTCGTTCCCACCCCCTTGAAGGAGGTCAGGTAGGCGAGGGCCTCCTCGTCCCCCATCGACGAGAGGTGGGACAGGTCGGGCCGGCCCCGCTCCTCGGCCAGCCCGTCCAGCACCCTGCGGATCGTGGCGGCCTTCTGGGAGGCGAGGCCCGCCGTCCGGATCGTCTCCTCCAGCTCCGCGCTCGCGGCCGATCGGACGGCCTCCCAGTCCGGGTAGCGGTCACGGAGGGAGCGCCATGCACGGTCGCGGTTGGTGTCGCTCGTGTTCTGGCTGAGGATCGTCAGCACGAGCTCGTCCAGCGGGTCGCGCTCCGGCTTCCCGGGAGCGCCGTGGGCCTCCTCCAGGCGGGCGTGGATCTCCTCGATCGGGGCGTGCCCGCCCTCCTCGTCCGCACGGCTGGTCGAGGGCGCGTCGCTCGTCAACGGACCTCCCGGTGTCGCCGCGACGAGCGCTCGGACGCCGCGGCTGTCGAGTCCCCGGCTCCCGCGTTAGCTTGCCGGCCGCCGGCCTCGCACGGATGAGGTTATCCGGCGTCGGCTCCCGTCGCGAGCCGGCGCGTCGCGGGCCGCGACGCCCGTCGAACCGACCCCCGCCGTGTCGTCCATCGATCTCCGAGAGCCCGTGACCGACGCCGACCGGAGCGACCCCAGACTCACCGAGGCCGTCAACCCGCGGACGCGCGGGATCGACCGTGCCGATCCGGCGGAGATCGTGCGGCTGATCCAGGAGGAGGACCGTCGGGTCCCCGAGGCCGTGGCCGAGGTCGCCGACGATCTCGCGGCCGTCGTCCGCGACGTCGCGGACCGGCTGCGGGCCGGAGGGCGGCTCTTCTACGTGGGCGCCGGCACCAGCGGCCGGCTGGGGGTGCTGGACGCCGCCGAGTGTCCGCCCA
>CAZEUW010000009.1:0-25231 GCA_964515425.1 uncultured Gemmatimonadota bacterium
CGGATCATCGAGGGCATCAAGCGGGCCGGCACGAAGAATCCGGTCTTCCTGCTGGACGAGGTCGACAAGCTCGGCGTCTCCTTCCAGGGCGACCCGTCGGCCGCGCTCATGGAGGTGCTCGACCCCGCCCAGAACGACGCCTTCGTGGACCACTACCTCGGGGTGCCGTTCGACCTCTCGCAGGTGCTCTTCATCGGCACGGCCAACGTGAAGGAGAACATCCCCGGACCGCTCCAGGACCGCATGGAGGCGATCGACTTCCGCGGCTACACCGAGGCCGAGAAGCTCCAGATCGCGCTCCGCTACCTGCTCCCGCGCCAGCGGCGGCAGAGCGGCGTCCTGGAGCGGCAGCTAGAGGTCGACGAAGCCGCCATCCGCGAGATCATCGCCAGCTACACCCGCGAGGCCGGGGTGCGCAACCTGGAGCGGGAGCTCGGTCAGATCGCCCGGAAGGCGGCCCGCAAGCTGGCCGCCGGCGAGGCCGAGCTGGTGGAGGTGGGCGAGGAGGACCTGCGCGACCTGCTCGGACAGCCCAAGGTCCACCCCGAGGAGGCGCTCGAGGAGGACGCCGTGGGTGTGGCCACCGGGATGTTCTACACCCCGGCCGGCGGCGACATCATGCTCGTCGAGTCCAGCGTCACCTCGGGCAAGGAGGACCTCGTCCTCACGGGCCAGCTCGGGGACGTGATGAAGGAGAGCGCCCGGGCCGCCCTGACCTACGCCCGGACCCACGCCGAGGAGCTCGAGATCCCGGCCGAGAAGCTCCACGACCACGAGATCCACGTGCACGTGCCGGCCGGGGCCGTGCCCAAGGAGGGGCCGTCGGCGGGAATCGCGATGGCCGTGTCGCTTGTGAGCGCCCTGAGCGGCCACCCCGTCCGCCACGACGTCGCGATGACCGGCGAGATCACCCTCACGGGGCGCGTCCTGCCGATCGGGGGCCTGAAGGAGAAGGTGCTGGGCGCCTACCGCGCCGGCATCCGCAGGATCGTCCTGCCCGATGACAACGAGGGCGACCTGGAGGAGCTGCCCGACGCGGTCCGCGAGGAGACCGAGTTCCACCTGGTCGAGTCGCTGGACCAGGTCATGGAGGTCGCCCTGGCGGGCCTGGAGGGCTGAGCGCCGCGCGCAGGTCGGCCGGCCGCTCCAGCCACAGGTCGGGATCGCCCGCCGCCAGCGCCTCCCGGTCGTAGGGGCCCCAGAGCGCGGCTCCGGTCCGGGTCCCCGCCGCCCGTCCCGAGCGCAGGTCGTGGACGCTGTCGCCCACGAAGAGGGCGCGCTCCGCCGACCGGTCGCCCGCCTCCTCGAGGGCCTTCAGGACGGGCACGGGGCTCGGCTTGTACTCCGCCACGTCGGAGGCCGTGACGACAGCGGCGAACCAGTCCGCCTCGTAGCCGCAGGCGGCCAGCCCGCGGAGCGTCGCGTCGCGCCGCTTGCTGGTGACGATCCCCATCGTGAGGCCCGCCTCCACGAGCTCACGCACCAGCTCCCTCGCCTCGGGAAAGGGGCGGATCAGCCGGTCGTGCGCCTCGCGGTTGTGCTCCTCGTAGGTGCGGACCATGTCGGCGGCCTCCTCCGCGTCGCGGGCGAAGGAGGCGAGCTGGACGTGGAGGGGCCGTCCCATCGACTCGAGCCACGCGGCGTCGGGAGGCGCTTCGCCCCGATGGACGCGGAGCGTGTGGCGGTAGGAGGAGAGGATGAGCTCCTCGCTGTCGACCAGCGTGCCGTCGAGGTCGAGGAGGAGGGTCTCGATCGCGGGGTGGTCGCCGGTCATTCCGTCCGCTCGGCGAGCTCCTCGGCGCTCTCGAGGGCGGCCCCGAGGCCGGCCTCGTCGGGCGTCTCCCCTCGGACCGCGACGCGAAGCAGGGCGAAGTGCAGGCTGTCGAGCCGGTCGAGCGCCCCGGAAGCCTCCCTGCCCCCCGCACCCTCGCCCGGGCTCAGATCGTCGGCGATCCGCCGGGCGGCCTCCTGCGCCCGGCGTGACAGCTCGGCGTGCTCGTCCCCGAGCGCCCGGGCCGACGAGACGACCCCCTCCTCGAGCTGGCGCGCCCGCTCGGCGGGGTCGACCTCGGAGCCGGCCGTGTCGGTGCCTCCGGAGCCGGAGACGAGGTCGGAGAACCAGTCCATGCTCGAACCCTGTATGACGTTCACGTCCCGGGCGCGCCGGCCCCCCGTCGGGAACCGCGAGCCCGCGCGGCGGGAGCGAATCGTGCAAGAAGACTACCATTCCGAGACGGCCGGCGGCTCCGCCGCCGCCCGGCCGAGCCGCCATCCCCGGGAGGAGGGAGCACCCATGGCTCACGACGAGATCCGACGCATCGCCGTCAACACGGGCGGCGGGGACGCGCCCGGACTCAACGCGGTGATCCGCGCCGTCGCCCTCGCCGGGATGAATCGCGGGTGGGAGGTCTTCGGCATCGAGGACGGCTACGGAGGGCTCCTGGAGGGAGAGGACGCCTCGGTGGTCCGCCTGGACCGCGACGCCGTGCGGGGGATCACCCACCTCGGCGGGACGATCCTCGGGACGACGAACCGCGGCAACCCGCTCGCGTGGCCCGTGGGCGGACCGGGCGAGGGGACGCGGGACCGCTCGGACGAGGTGCTGGAGGGGTTCCGGCGGCACGAGCTGGACGCCCTCGTCGCGATCGGGGGCGACGGCAGCCTGGAGATCGCGCGGCGGCTGCACGAGAAGGGGATCCCGGTCGTCGGCGTCCCCAAGACGATCGACAACGACGTCGCGGCGACGAGCCTGGCCTTCGGCTTCCTCACCGCCGTCGAGACCGCGACCGACGCGATCGGAAAGCTGCACGCCACCGCCCAGAGCCACGAGCGGATCATGGTCGTGGAGGTGATGGGCCGCCACACGGGCTGGATCGCCCTCTACAGCGGCCTCGCCGGCACCGCCGACGTGATCCTCATCCCCGAGATCCCCTACCGCATCGAGCGGGTGTGCGAGAAGCTCCGGGAGAGGGAGCGTGAGGGCCGCGACTTCAGCATCGTGTGCGTCGCGGAGGGAGCCAGCCCCGTCGGCGGCGAGGCGGTGACCAAGACGGTGCCGGCGGGCGACGGCGAGGTGCGGCGGCTCGGCGGGATCGGCGAGGTGGTGGCCGACGAGATCGCCGAGCGCACGGGCAAGGAGACGCGCTCCCTGGTGCTGGGGCACCTCCAGCGCGGGGGGAGCCCGAACGCACAGGACCGTCTGCTGGCGCTGCGCTTCGGGACCGCGGCCGTCCGGACCGTGGCCGACGGTCGCTTCGGCTGCATGGTCTGCCTGGACGACGACGCTGTGCGGGCGGTGCCGCTGGAGGAGGCGCTCTCGGAGACGAAGTCGGTGGACCCCGACGGCGACGCGGTGGAGACCGCGCGCTCTCTCGGGATCAGCCTGGGGGACTGAGGGGGGCGTCCGGGCCGCCCGCGGCGGCGGCCCGGATCACCCGTGATGCGCCGTCAGCGAGCCGCGTCGTACCGGTCGGCCACCTCGGGCCAGTTCACCACGTTCCACCAGTTCTCGACGTAGTCCCCGCGGGCGTTCTGGTAGTTGAGGTAGTAGGCGTGCTCCCAGACGTCCAGCCCCAGGATCGGCGTGTCGCCGTTCATGAGCGGGCTGTCCTGGTTGGCCGTGCTGTAGACCTGGAGGCCGCCGTCCGCGCCCACGACCAGCCAGGCCCAGCCGCTTCCGAATCGACCCGACGCCGCGCCCGAGAACTCCTCGCGGAAGCTCTCGAAGGAGCCGAACGCGTCGTCCAGGGCGCTGGCCAGCTCGCCGCCCGGCTCGCCACCGCCTTCGGGCGACATGACCTCCCAGAAGAGGGAGTGGTTCACGTAGCCGCCGCCGTTGTTGCGGACGTCGGTGAGGATCGACTGCGGGACGGACTCGATGTCCCGGAGGATCTCCTCGGCGGACTTTCCGGCGAACTGTTCGTGTCCCTCGAGGGCGGCGTTGAACTTCCGGGTGTAGCCGGCGTGATGCCGGTCGTGGTGGATCTCCATCGTACGGGCGTCGACGTACGGCTCGAGCGCATCGTAGCCGTACGGAAGGTCGGGCAGCTCGAATCCGGCCATGGTGTCCTCCTGACAGAGACTTCGCGCGTCGGTCACGGACCCGCCTTCGGCTGCATCATCTGCGCCACCGACGAGGTCGCCGTCGGCGTCTCCGCGGAGACGCCGGAAGCGGGCGGCGGACTCAGGCTCGGAGGTCCGAGAGCGCCCTCCGGGCGAGCACCGGCACCATCGCGCGTCGCCACTCGGGATCCACGATCTGGTTCTCGAGCGGGTGGCACTGGCGGTGCGCCTGGTCGGCCACGGCCCGCGCCACGTCGTCGTCCAGCCGCTTTCCGACGGCCGTCTCCTCCAGCTTCCCGATCGTGCGCGGATAGGCGCCGAGCCCCGACACCACCATCCGGAGGTCGGCCACGGTGCCGTCCGCCTCGAAGCGCGCCGCGGTGGCGAGGTTGAGCAGGGGGAAGTCGATCGAGTTCCGCTGGCGGAGCTTCTGGAAGGCCGTCCGGGTGCCCTCGGGCGGGACCGGGACGCGGATCGCTACCACCAGCTCGCCGGGCTCCATGACCCGGTTCCACACGCCGTCGGAGGTGAAGAAGTCGTTCACGGGGATCTCCCGACGGCCGTCCGGTCCGGCCACCTCGGCCCGGCCGTCCAGCACCATGAGCACCGGCGGGCTGTCGGCCGAGTGGGCCGCCACGCAGCGGGTCCCGCCCTTGATCACGTGGCAGACGTCGCCGCCCTTCTTCAGGCAGAAGCCGAGCGACTTCCGCCAGAAGTAGGTCTGGTTGTAGTAGGTGCAGCGCGTGTCCAGGCAGAGGTTGCCGCCGATCGTGCCCATCCGCCGGAGCTGGGGGCCGGAGATCTGGCCGCACGCCTCGGCGAGCGTCGGCAGCGTCTCCCGGACGAGCTCGTCCGAGGAGACCGCGTCGAGCGTCTCGCAGGCGCCGATCCGGATCTCCCCGTCCTCACGCTCGATCCCGGACATCTCCCCGATGCGGCCGAGCGCGACCAGGTGACCCGGCGTGAAGAGCTTGTGCTTCATGTTCGGCACCAGGTCGGTCCCGCCGGCGATCGGCATGGCGTCGTCCTCGTGCTCGGCCAGCAGCCGAAGTGCCTCGTCGACCGTCTCGGGGCGGTGGTATTCGTACGGATGCAGTCGGAGCATCGCTTCAGCCTCCCGTCAGTCGATCGAGCGCGCGTCCGGTCCGCTCGAGCGCCTCCTCGAGCTCCGTCCGTCCGATTCCGAAGCCGAGGCGGAGGTAGCCGTCCATCCCGAAGTGGTCGCCCGGCACCACCAGCACGCTCTCCTCCGTCCGCAGGCGCTCGGCGAGCTCGACGGAATCGACGTCCAGGTCGTATCGTACCCAACAGATCGCCCCGGCGTCCGGCGGCCGGTAGCTGAACAGCTCGGCGCGGTCGTCGAGCCAGCCCCGCAGGACCTCCAGGTTCGTGCGCACGATCACGCGGGTCCGCGCCAGGACCTCGCGCCGACGGGCCGGCTCGAGGACCGCCGTCGCCAGCCGGTCCGACAGGGCGGCCGGAGCGATCGTCGTGTAGTCCTTCCGGCCCCAGAGGTCGGTGATCGCGTCCTCGGGACCCACGAGCCACCCCAACCGGAGGCCCGGGAGGCCGTACGCCTTCGAGAGCGATCCGGTGACGAGGACCCGCTCGGTCCGGCCCCAGAGCCCCGGCGTGTCCTCGCCGTCCACCTCGGCCCCGGCGTAGACCTCGTCGGAGAGGATCCACCCGCCGGAACGCTCGGCCTCCTCCACGACCTCGGCCACGGCGCGCTCACCGAGGATCGCCCCGGTCGGATTGTTGGGCTGGGTGACGACGAGCATCCGCGCCTCCCCGCCCCCGGCTTCGGACGCGGCGCCCGGGGCCGGCTGCCAGCCGCGCTCCTCCTCGAGGTGGAAGGGCCGGACGTCCGCGCCGAGGCCGCGCGCGAGCCCCGCCGTCTGCCCGTAGGCGGGGAGGAGGGGCGCCACCCGGTCGCCGGGGCGGACGAGCCCCCACAGGGCCAGGAAGTTGGCCTCGGCCCCGCCCACCGTGACCAGCACGTTCTCGGGCCCCGCGCCGGGATAGAGGGCCGCGACCCGCTCCCGGAGCCGCCCGGTGCCGTTGGTCTGGGTGTAGCCCAGGCGGACGTCCCCAGCGTCGACGCCGGTCAGCTCGCACAACTCCTCGAGCGTGAACGGCTCCACGCCGCTCTCCGAGAGGTTGCAGACGACGCGGTGCTCGTGGAGCGACTGCCACCGCTCCATGTCGAAGGCCGGGAGCGATCCCGCCGCGGTGCTCACCCGGCGACGGCCGCGGCCGGCCTCTCGTCGGCTGCCTCGGCCTCGCGGCGCTCCCGGATGGCGCGCCAGACGCGCGGCGGCGTGAAGGGCATGACGTCCAGCCGAACCCCCACGGCGTCGTAGATGGCGTTGGCGATCGCCGGGATCGACGGATGCAGGGGGCCCTCGCCGGCCTCCTTGGCGCCGTAGGGCCCCTCGGGGTCCTCCTCCTCCACGATGAGCGACACGAACTCCGGGCAGTCCTTGGACGTGGGGATCTTGTAGTCGAGCAGGGACGGGGCGTCGTGCAGCCCGGCCTTGCCGTGCTCGGCGTCCTTGAACACGTGCTCCTCGAAGATCGCCTCGGCGAAGCCCATGTAGGCCGAGCCCTCCATCTGGCCCTCGACCAGCGTCGGGTTCAACGCCCGGCCGCAGTCGTGGGCGACCCAGATCGTCTCCACCTTCACGAAGCCCGTCTCGGGATCGACCTCCACCTCGGCCACGTGGGCGGTGCTGCTGTAGGCGGGCGAGGCGCCGATCGTGCCGCCCCGGTAGTCGCCGTGCACGTCCTTGGGCGTGTCGTAGTGCCCCGTCGCGCCGAGCGTCGCGAGCGCCGCCTCGGCGAGCTGGAAGGCGTCGGCGATCGGGATCCGGCGCTCCTCGTCGCCGCGGTCCACCGCCCAGCCGCCGGAGAGCCGGACGCGGTCGGGCGCCACCTCCCACTCCTCGGCGACGGCGCCCCGGACGGTCTCGCCCAGCTCCCGGCAGGCGTCCAGGCAGGCGTTGCCCACCATGAGGGTCTCGCGCGAGGAGTAGGCGCCCAGGTCCACCGGCGTGAGGTCGGTGTCGGCGCTGAACACGCGCACGTAGTCCAGCGGCACGCCGAGCTCCTCGGAGGCGATGGCCTGCATCGTGGAGTCCGAGCCCTGCCCGATCTCGGAGGCGCCGTGCAGCACCGTCACCCGGCCCGAGCGCTCCACGCTCACCTGCACGGCGGCCTGGGGCATCGGGTTCGGGTAGATCGGGTAGTTGGTGCCCGAGATGTAGGAGGAGCCGGCGACGCCGACCCCGCGGCCGTACGGCAGCTTCCGGAACTTCTCGCGCCACCCGCTGGCCACCTCGACCGCGTCCAGGCAGCGGAGGAAGCCGTTCGACTGGACCTTGAACTCGTTCACCGTGCGCCCGGTGCCGAGGAAGTTGCGGCGCCGCAGCTCGATCGGGTCCATCTCCAGCTTCTCGGCCACCTTGTCCACGGTGACCTCGAAGGCGAAGCGCGGCTGGACCGAGCCGTGGCCCCGCTTCGGGCCGCAGGGCGGCTTGTTCGTGTAGGCCCGCGTCGAGTCGAAGCGGTAGCTCTCCATCCCGTAGGGGGCGGTCAGGAGCTGGCCGCTGTAGTAGGTGGTGACCAGCCCGAAGGAGGCGTAGGCGCCGCCGTCGAGGATCGTCTTCGCGTCCAGGGCCAGCAGCCGACCGTCGCGGGAGGCCCCCAGTCGATAGCTCATCTTCATCGGGTGACGGCCCCTGTGGGAGTAGAAGACCTCCTCCCTCGTGTAGAGGCACTTCACCGGCCGTCCGGTGCGGAGGGCGAGCAGCGCCACCGCGAACTCCAGGTCGAAGGGCTCGGACTTGCCCCCGAAGGCGCCGCCGACCGCCGGCTGAACGACCCGGATCTTCGCCACGTCCAGCTCCAGCACCCGCGCCAGCTCGCGCTGCAGGTAGTGGGGGACCTGCGTGGAGGACCACACGGTGAGCACGCCGTTCTGCTCCACGCGCGCCACCGAGCAGTGGGGCTCGATGGGGGTGTGGGTGGTGCCGTGGAAGTAGTATTCGCCCTCGGCCACCGCCTCGGCCTCGGCCATCTTGTCGTCGACCGGGCCGAAGGAGAGCTGCACCCGCTTGGTGACGTTCCCGTGGCGGTCCTCCTTGCGGGGCTCGTGGATCTCGACCGCCCCGTCCTCCAGCGCCTCCTCGGGATCCAGGTAGGCGGGCAGCGGCTCGTACTCGACCTCGATCAGGTCGAGCGCCTCCAGCGCCGTGTCCTCGTCCACCGCGGCCACGCAGGCGACCGCGTCGCCGACGAAGCGGACGCGGTCGAGCGCGAGGGCGTGCTCGTCGCGCGTCCAGGGGATGATCCCGTAGGGGATGGGGATGTCCTCGCCCGTGATCACCCCGTGGACGCCCTCCAGCGCCTCGGCCGCCGCAGTGTCGACGGAGACGATGCGTGCGTGGGCCTCCGTGCTCCGCAGGATCTTGGCGTGGAGCATCCCGGGGAAGGAGAGGTCGTCCGTGTAGACCTCCTTGCCCGTGGACTTCCGGTGCCCCTCGAAGCGCCGGTTCCGGCGCCCGAGGATCGTCAGCTCGCCGTCGGGCGGGAGCGACCCCGGGTCGACGGCCGATCCTTCCTGGAGCGGGGACAGCTCGTCGGGCAGCACGGCTCAGCCCTCCTCGGTTCCGACGGCGGCCGTCGCGGGCGCGCCGCCGCGCTCCCGGAGGAGCTCCTCCGGGTCGCGACCCGTGCGCACCGCGTCGGCCGCCAGCTCGACGGCGTCGAAGATCTTCGTGTAGCCCGTGCAGCGGCAGAGGTTGCCGGAGAGCGCCTCCTCGATCTCCTCGCGCTCCGGGTCCTGGTTCCGGAGCAGGAGGCCGTAGGCGCTGGCGAGGATCCCCGGCGTGCAGAACCCGCACTGGGCGGCGCCGCAGAGGTCGAAGGCGTCCTGTAGCGGATGCGGCTCGGCGCCCTCGGCCAGCCCCTCGACCGTGACGACCTCGCGGCCGACGGCCTCGTGGACCGGCATGATGCAGGAGAGGTGGGCCTCCCCGTCCACCAGGACGGTGCAGGCCCCGCAGTCCCCCTTGTCGCAGCCCTGCTTCGAGCCGGTGAGGTCCAGCCCGTAGCGAAGCGTCTCGAGGAGGGTCCAGTGCGTGGGGACCCCGACCTCGACCTCGTCCCCGTTGACCGTGAGCGTCACGACCTGCTTCATGACTGCTCCTCCTCTCCGGTCTCCGCGGCGTCGCCGGGCTCGGCGTCGGCGTCCGGCGTCCGGTCGATGCGTCCCGGCGGCGAGACCCGACCGGCCGGCCGCTCCCGGTCGGCGGGCGCACCGCCCGCCTCGCCCGTCGCCCTCCGCTCCACGTCCTCCAGCTCCCGCTTCACCTCGTTCATCCCCTTCTTGAACTCGCGCAGCGCGCCGCCCACCGAGCGGCCGATCTCGGGCAGGCGGCCGGGCCCGAAGAAGACCAGCACGATGACCGCTATGATCAGCAGCTCCGAGAGTCCGAGGTTTCCGATGCCCATGATGGACGCGGTCCGGGGTCAGCGCCGGAGCGCTTCGAGGACCTCCTCGCCGTAGAACATCGCGATGTACTTGGCCTGGATCGGCGTGACCTTGCGCACGGCCCAGATCAGCTCCACGTGGTTGGGCTCGCGGGGCTTCGTGGAGAGACCCATGCCCGCCTCCTCCGGGAGCTGGTCGCCCTTCTCGAGGTTGCACCGGCTGCAGGCCGTCACGACGTTGCGCCACCCGTTCCCGCCACCCCGCGAGATCGGCACCACGTGGTCGCGGGTGAGCGACTCCCGGTAGCCGAGGTCGGACCGGTGGCGGTCGCAGTACTGGCAGGTGTACCCGTCCCTGGCGAAGAGGAAGGTGTTCGTGACCTGCCGACGGAAGCGGCGCGGCACGTGGATGAAGCGGACGAGCCGGATGACGACGGGCGCCGCGTACTCGAGGTTCTCCGACCGGAACGGTCGCTCCTCGTCGACCTCCAGGGCCTCCGCCTTCTCGTCGATGACGAGCCGGAGCGCCCTCCGCACGGAGAGGATCGTGAGGGGTTCGTAGGAAGCGTTGAGTGCCAGACAACCCATGATTCTCGCTATCTCCTCGCCCGGCCGGAGTCTACGACCGACCCCCGGGAGGGTCAAGAAACGACGCGGCGCCTGCACTTCGCACCGGGCGTTCCCGTGATCGGTACCCGAGAGGGGTTCGAAGGGGCCGCACCGTTCTGCCGCGTCGCCCTCCCGCGGCCGCTCCGACAGACCTTCGTCTACCGGATACCCGACCGGATGCGGGGCGAGCCGATGCCCGGGCACCGGGTGCTGGTACCCTTCCGGCGCCGGAAGATCGTCGGGTGCGTCGACCGCCTCGAGGCCGAGACGGAGCTCGAGGGGGTCCGCCCGCTGCTCGACCTCCTCGACCGCGAGCCCGTCCTCTCGGGGCCGCTCCTGCGGCTCTGCCGCTGGGTGGCCCGATACTACGTGGCGCCCCTCGGCCTGGTCCTGAGAGCCGCCCTTCCGCCCGGCCTCTTCGCCGAGTCGACCTACCGTGTGTCGCTCTCCGGAGAGGCGGTCGAGGGGGAGGGGCCGGAGGGGCAGGGGAACGCCGGGCAGCGGGCCGAGGACGACGTGGAGGCCGCGGTGCTGGAGCGGCTCGCGCGGGCCTCCGGCTCCCTCCAGGTCGCCACCCTGCGCCAGGCCGCCGACGGGAAGGCGGTGTGGCCGGCCCTCCGGGCGCTCGGCGAGCGGGGTCTCGTCCACGTGGAGGAGGAGCCGCCCGAGACCGCGGGCCCGGTGCGGACGCGGCAGGTGGTGCGGCTGGTGGAGGAGCTGCCGACCCTGGCCGCCCGCGAGGAGCGGTTCGGACGCGCCGGACGCCAGCGGGAGGCGTACGAGACGCTGGAGGCGATCGGCCGCGAGGCGCCCGTCGTCCACATGGAGCGCCAGCTCGGCTTCAGCCGGTCGGTCCTCGAGGGGCTGGTGGAGAAGGGAGTGGCCGAGATCCGCGAGGAGGAGGAGCGCCGCGACCCCTTCGCGGACCGGGAGGTCGAGCCGCCGCCCCGGCTGGTGCCGACAGGGCGTCAGGCCGCCGTCATCGAGGCCCTCGTCGAGCGCGCCGGGCGCGAGGAGCCCGGGACCTGCCTGCTGCGCGGGGTCACCGGCTCCGGCAAGACACTCGTCTACCTGGAGGTCATGCGGGAGGTGATCGACCGGTCGGATCGGGGGGCGATCGTCCTGGTGCCCGAGATCTCGCTCACGCCCCAGACGGTGGAACGCTTCCGGGCGGTGTTCGGCGACCAGGTCGCCGTCCTCCACTCCGCGCTCTCGGCCGGCGAGCGCTACGACGAGTGGCGGGCGCTCCGGGAGGGCAGCAAGCGGGTGGTCGTCGGGGCCCGCTCGGCCGTCTTCGCGCCCGTGCGAGACCTCGGGCTGATCGTCGTCGACGAGGAGCACGAGGGCAGCTACAAGCAGGGCGACGTCCCGCGCTACCACGCCCGGTCGGTCGCGACCGTGCGCGCCCGGATGGAGGGGGCGCTCTGCGTGCTGGGCTCGGCCACGCCCTCGCTCGAGAGCTGGCGCAACGCGGCGGAGGGCCGGTACGAGCTGTTCGAGCTGCCGGAGCGGGTCACCGGTCACCCCCTGCCACGGGTCGAGCTGCTGGACCTGAGGGAGGAGCTCGAGGAGCGGCGGAACCGGGCGATCGATCGGGCGGTGGAGGACGGCGACGGTGACGGGAGCGGGCACGGGGACGGGAACCGCGAGGGCGGACCCGGAGACCCCGGGCCGCTCGTCCTCGGCGGGGCGCTGAGGCAGGCGCTGTCGGAGACGCTGGCCGAGGGCGAGCAGGCCATCCTCCTGCTCAACCGGCGCGGCTACTCCTCCTACGTGCAGTGCCGCGAATGCGGGCACGTCTGGAGGTGCCGGAGCTGCGACGTGTCGCTGACGCACCACCGGACCCGCAACCGGCTGGTGTGCCACCACTGCGGCTGGCAGGAGGCCGTGCCGCGGGAGTGCGAGGAGTGCGGCGCCCGCGGCCTGACCTTCTCGGGCCTGGGAACCGAGCAGGTCGAGCGGAGGGTGGGCGAGCTCTTCCCCGACGCCCGGGTCGCCCGCATGGACGTCGACACGACCGGCTCGAAGTGGGCGCACTTCGAGATCCTCGAGCGGGTGAAACGGCGCGAGGTGGACGTCCTGCTCGGCACGCAGATGATCGCCAAGGGGCTCGACTTCCCCGAGGTGACCCTGGTGGGCGTCGTGAACGCCGACGTCGGGCTGAACCTGCCCGACTTCCGCGCCTCCGAGCGCACCTTCCAGCTGCTGGCCCAGGTGGCCGGGCGGGCCGGGCGGGGGGATCGGCCCGGGCGGGTGCTCGTGCAGAGCTACCGGCCCGAGCACTTCGCCCTCCTCCGCGCTGCCGAGCACGACTACCTCGGCTTCGCCGAGCGAGAGCTGGAGGACCGCGAGGGACCCGGCTATCCGCCGCACCGGAGGCTCGCCAACCTCGTGGTCAGCGGCACCGACGAGGAGGAGGTGGCGGACACCGCCGTCGAGCTCGCCGACTGGACGAGGGACCTCCTCGAGCGCCACGAGGTGGACGCTGTCGACGTCGTCGGCCCCGCCCCGTGCGCCCTCCAGCGGATCCGCGACCGCTGGCGCTGGCACCTCCTGCTCAAGGCGGACGGGGCGGGGCCCCTGGGCGTGCTGCTCCGGGCGGTGGACGAGCGCCACGGCCAGCCCGGCGGCGACCTCCGGCTGGAGATCGACCGGGACCCGGAGTCGCTGCTGTAGGCGTCTCCGCGGAGACGCCACGGGGCGCTCCAGCCGTGCCCCTGCCGGTGGGAGGCGTTGCGCATCGGTGTGGTGGTCGGCGCCCTCTTCAGATCCACTTTCAGAGGGTCGCGGGAGGGGACGGGATGAGAAGGTGGAGGATGCGGTTCAGTTGGCATGAGTATAGAGAGTCTATATATTGAGAGTCGACACTACTGAGCCGCCGACGCTGGAGCGACGGATGCCGATCGAGACCCGGAGCCTGGGGCGGGACGTCAACGAGCTGCTGGTCCTGGCCACCCTCGAGGCCGGCCCGAAGCACGGATACCAGATCGCACTGGACGTGGAGGACGACAGCGACGGAGCGTTCGAGCTCCAGCACGGAACGCTCTATCCGATCCTCCACCGGCTCGAGAAAGAGGGGCTGATCCGGGGTCGTTGGGAGGAGGACGGGCGGCGGCGGAAGGTCTACGGCCTCACGGAGCGGGGCCGCCGCCACCTCTGCCAGCGCGGCGGACGGCTGGTCGAAGCGTTCCGCACACTCGCCCGCATGCTCGGAGGAGCGGATGGATCGATTCGGCCCAGTCCTGCGTCGGGTTGACCGCGGACTGAAGGTCCCCGAGCCCGAGCGCTCGCGGATCCTGATGGAGGTGGCGGCCGACCTGGAGGACCTGTACCGCAATCTTCGCCTGCGGGGCCTGGAGGAGGAAGCGGCGCGACGGGAGGCGGAGAGACGGCTCGCCCCCGCGGACGCGGCGCTGGCGTCGCTGCAATCGGTCCACCTCCCGGCGGTGGAGCGGCTCCTGAGGCGACTGGGCCACACGACCCGGGGACGCCTCGAGCTGGCGACCCTGGTGCTCATCTCACTGGGCGCAGCCGCGGCCGCCGCGTTCGGAGTGGTCCGCTCGGGTACCGTGTCCGCGTCCGCGCCGGGCCTGTGGATGGTGGCGGCCCTCGCGGCCGCCGGACTGGGCCAGGGTGTCGCGCGGGGCTACGCCCTGTTTTTCCGCGGCGACCCGTTGCGGTCCGGTTGGCGGCGCGGGATCGACGGCGTCCTCGCGGCGGCCGCCGCGACGGCCCTCGCGGGGCTCGTAGCGGGCGCGGTGCGGCTCACGCTGACGGTCCCCGAAGCGGGAGCCGGCGGCGCGGCCACCGGCGTCTGGACGGAGGTCGCCGTCGCGAGCGGGGTCGCCGCTCTCGGACTCTGCGCCTCGGTCCTGCTCGCCCTGCTCTGGCTCGCGCTCCGGGTTCGGGCGGAAGTGGTCGGCCGGGCCCACGTGGAGCTCAGGACGGCGATCGGGCGGCTGGATCTCGACGATTCGGACCCGAAAAGGGAGGAAACACGATGATCGACTGGTTCATCTCCGGCGGTTTCCCCATGTGGTTCGTCATGGGGGCGGGGCTCGTGGGGCTGGCGCTCGCGGTCGACGCCTCTCGAAAGATGGCCGGCGGCGCGGCGGAAGCCGACGGCCTCCGCGCCGAGATCGACGGCGTGCTGTTCTGGGGAGGGTTCGCCTCGGTCGTGGGCCTGATCGGGACACTCGGCGGCGTGGCCGTGATGGCCCGCTCGCTGGAACGGGCCGGCGAAGCCCCGGCGGCCCTGGTCTGGGGAGGGCTGAGGGTGGCCCTGATCCCCACGGCGTTCGGACTCGCCGTGCTCACCCTCTGCGCGCTGGTCTGGTATGGGCTCCGGACGGCACGCCGGCGCGTGGCGACCGGCTAGACGGCTCGGCGCGGCTCCACGCCGAGCCCCGGCTCGGGCCCGAGCCCGATCCGCCCGTCGACGAGCCTCGGACCCCTGAACGGGTCCTCGGCGAGGAGCGCCGGTCCGTCGAGGTCCACCCAGTCGGCGAGCGGCGCCAGGTGCATCGCCGGCGCCACCCCCAGCGTGCTCTCGACCATGCATCCGAGCATGACGCCCAGCCCGCACGATCGGGCGGTGTGGATCGCCCGGATCGCCTCGCGGGGACCGCCGCACTTGGCGAGCTTCACGTTCACCCCGTGGCAGAGCCCCCTGAGCCCCGGGACGTCGGCCGAGATCCGGCACGACTCGTCGAGCACGACGGGCATCGGCGAGCCGTCGGCGACCCGTCGCAGGCCCTCGCGGTCCTCGGGCGGGAGGGGTTGCTCGACGAACTCCACGCCGAACCCCTCCAGCACCCGGATCCGCTCGAGGGCCGCGTCGGCGCCCGCCCATCCGGCGTTGGCGTCCACCCGGAGCGTGGCGTCGGGAGCCTCCCGGCGGACCGCCTCGAGGATGGCCCGCTCGCGCTCAGGCTCCACGCCGAGCTTCACCTTGAGGATCGGCCAGCCGGCCGCGGTGCGCGCCTTGGCGGCGATCACCTCGGGCTCGTCGATCCCGAGGGTGAAGCTGCTCGTCGGGGTCTCGGAGGGGTCGAGGCCCCAGAGCCGCCACAGGGGACGGCCCAACCTCCGGCCGACGAGGTCGTGCAGGGCGGCGGAGACGGCGGCGCGGGCGGCGGGGGCGTCCGGCGCGGCCCGCTCCATCGCCCGCTCCGTCCGCTCGATCGCCTCGGGGTCCTCCTCCCGGGCCAGCACCGGACGGATCCGCTCCAGCGCGGCGACCACCGACTCCACGCTCTCGCCGTAGTAGTCCGTGGGGGCGGCCTCGCCGCGGCCCGTCGCGCCGTCGGCTGCTCCGGCACCCCGCCCGTCGACCTCCCCGTCGGCCTCGACCCGCACCCACACCCGCCCCACCTCGCGGCGGGTCGAGCGGCTGATCCGGAAGGGGTGCTCGGGCCGGAGGCGGCCGGTCTCCCAGGAGAGCCTCACGGCCGTCGCCCCCGCTCCCGCGGCGCGAGCTCGGCCCGCATCACCTCGGAGTCAGCTCTCGTCACACCAGAACTCCTCCTGCACGTCGGGGGTCGTCACCTCGGGGCCGTCGGGCCCCATGTGCACGTTGATCTCGGAGCGGATGCCCCAGCGGCCGTCGAAGTAGACGCCGGGCTCGACGGAGAAGCCCACGCCCGGCAACAGCTCGCGCTCGTCGCGGGTCTCGATCGCGTCGAGGTTGGGGCCGAAGCCGTGCAGCGCCCGGTCGATCCCGTGACCCGTCCGGTGGAGGAGCGCCTCGCCGAAGCCGCGCTCCTCGAGCACCCGCCGGGCCGCGAGGTCCGCGTCCCCGCCGGTGACCGCCTCCCGTGCTGCCGCCCGCCCCCGCAGGAGCTCGACCACGGCGTCCCGGGCGTCCCGGACGGCCGACCACGCCTCCCCGAATGCCTCGGGCGGCTCCGGGCCGAGGACGCCCATCCAGGTCTGGTCGGCGAAGACCGCGTCCGGCTCCCCGGCCACCCGGCCCCACAGGTCGATCAGGAAGACGTCGCCGGCTGCCGCCCCGCGGGAGCCCTCCTCCGGGGGATGGTAGTGGGGCAGGCCCGAGTTCGGGCCCACCGCGACGATCGTGTCGACCTCCACCAGCCCCTCCTCCCCGCAGCGCCGCAGGACGCCGTCGGCCAGGGTCCGCTCGTCCACGGGCGGGCCCGACGCGACGGCGTGCATCGCCCGCTCCCAGGTCTCGCGGGCGACGTCCGCCAGGACGGCCGAGGCCCGCCGGTGCGCCTCGAGGCCGCGGTCGCTCCACCGCGCGCAGGTCCGCGAGACCAGCCCGCTCGAGCTCACCACCCGGACCCCGCAGGACTCCACGAGCTGAACGACTCCGCCGGGCACGAGGTCGACGAAGGGGACGGCGTCGCGCTCGGACACCTCCATGGCGATCCAGTCGTGGCCCTGCAGAAGGGTTCGGAGCTCGCGCTCCAGATCCTCCCATCCGACGTACTCGCGCAGCTCCCCGGTCCAGCCGCTCCAGCTCTGCCGCTCGACCGCGTGTCCGAGCGCCACCGGCTCCTCCCCCGCTCGGATCAGCACGAAGGAGCGCCGGCTCGTCCCGTCCGGAAGCCCGAGCATCTGGCAGGCGACCCCGTTCCGGCCCTCGAGGTCGTAGAGGAGCCAGGCGTCGACGCCCTCCTCCTCGACGGCGCGCCACGCCCGCTCCAGCATCCCGTCCTCGATCGCCGCGCTCATGCGTCCCCCCTTTCGTCGGCCTCCAGCAGCCCGCGCACGTGGGCCAGGGCGAGCTCGCCGAGGCGATCGGTGCGGTAGCCGCCCTCGAGCACCGAGACGATCCGGCCGGCGGCGCTGCCGCGGGTGCGGGCCGCCAGCTCGACGGTCAGTCTCCGGTAGCTCTCCGGCTCCAGCGTGAAGCCCCCCAGCGGGTCGTCCCGCGCCGCGTCGAAGCCGCACGAGACGAGGACCAGCTCCGGGTCGAAGCCCTCGAGCGCCCGGTCGAGGGCCTCCAGCAGCTCCCGCTCGTAGCGCTCGCGCTCCAGCCCGGGCGGCAGCGGCACGTTCAGCGTCGTGCCGCGGCCGGGCCCGACTCCGGTCTCGTCCGCGTCGCCCGTGCCGGGATAGTGCGGACTCTGGTGCATCGAGAGGTAGAACACGTCCGGGTCCTCCCAGAAGATCTCCTGCGTCCCGTTGCCGTGGTGGACGTCCCAGTCGACCACCAGCACGCGGGAGGCGAGGCCGCGATCCACGGCGGCCCGGGCCGCGATCGCCGCCCCGTTGAAGAGGCAGAAGCCCATGGCCCGGTCGGGGGTGGCGTGGTGACCGGGCGGCCGGACCATGCAGAAGGCGGAGCTCGCCTCCCCCTCGCAGACGGCGCGGACGGCGTCGACCGCGCAGCCCGCCGCCGCCGTGGCCGCCGCCCAGGAGGCGCCCGACACCGTCGTGTCGGCGGTGAGCTGCACCGGCTCGCCGCGCCGCTCCGCCTCCTCCACGCCGGACCGCACCGACTCCAGCAGCGACGCCTCGTGCACGGTGAGCAGGAGCTCCTCGTCCGCCGGCTCGGCCGTGGCGGGCTCGAGCCCCGGCAGCAGCTCCGGCATCGCGGACTGCAGCGCGCCGGCGATCGCCCTCAGGCGGCCCTGGTGCTCGGGGTGTCGCCAGCCGGTGTCGTGGCGCGCGCAGTCGTCGTGCTGGTAGAGTCGGACGCCGCCTTCGGTCACGAGTGCTCCTCCCGGGATCCCGGTGCGCGCCGGCCTGGACACGGCGAGGGTGGCCCCCGGCCGGCCCGGCCGCCCGCGTGCTGCCGGCCGGCCGCCCGCGCCGGCGCGTTGCCAGCTCCGGGCGGCGGCCCCTAGCTTCACTGCCCCGTGCAAGACGCCCGCCCCCGACCCGTGCTGCTCGTGCTCGCCGCCGCCCTCCTCGTCGGGGCGTTCGACATGGAGTGGGGCGGAGCGCGCCTCGCCCTCGAGACGCCGCCCGCCCGCGACACGGCCGGTGAGGAGGAGGCCTCGCCCGAGGTGGAGCGTCTCCCGCCGCTGCCCGAGCCGCCGCTGCTCTACGCCGTGCGGAGCGTTCCCGGCGGTGGGGCGCGCGTCACGCCGGTCGCCCGACTCGAGGACGGGGCGCCGGCGTCGCTCGGCTGGCCCGACGACCCGCCCGACGCCTGGCTCGAGCGCTTCCGGGAGGCCTTCCTGGAGGCCGGCACCGAGCTGCCGCTGTACGCTCGGGGGCGGCGGCTCGGGAGCGTCATACTGGAGGCTTCCGGAGAGCCGGTCAACGCGAGATGCCCGGGCGTAGCGGGCGCCCGGCTGCTGCTGCCCCCGGACGCGCCGGCGCCCTCCTGGTCGTTCGCCCACGCAGAGGACAGCGCCCCCGGCCTCCCGGACCACGCCGCCGCCGGCGAGGCCACCCGGAGGATGCAGACCTTCGGGCCGATCCTCACCGAGCGGCTCTTCGAGCAGGCGGGCGAGGGGCGGGCTTACCTGGCGGCCCCGGCCGAGATCGTCCCCGTGCCTCTCCCCGGCGACACGGTGCCGGCGATGGCCGCCACCTACCTGATCCGCGACACGCTGGCCCCGGTGCCCCCGCCGGAGGGCTCCTCGGCGTCGCTCTTCTTCGTGGCGCGCTGGGAGGCCGGCAGCTACGTGCCGGTCTGGTCGAGCGTGGAGCGCTACCGCGAGGCGTCGGGAAAGGTCGTGCTGTCCCACCTCGACTGGCTGCCCGCCGAGGGGTCCGACCTCGAGGTCCTCCGGCGGACGACCTCGGACGCCGAGCGGCTCGCCGTCGCGCGCGTGGACCTCGACGGGGGCGAGGGCGAAGTGGCGTGGGTCGAGGGCGACCGCTGCCCGATCCTCGAACGGCTGGCGGGAGGCGGCTGACCTACGCCGCGAAAGTGCGGAGGACCGGACCCAGATCCCCCTCGCGGATCTCCCTGAGCGCGCGGTCGCGCAGCTGACGGATCCGCTCGCGGGTGACGCCCAGCAGCTCGCCGATCTCCTCCAGGGTGTGCTCCTCCTCCCCCTGCAGGCCGTAATAGAGCCGGAGCACCCGAGCGTCGCGCGGTCGGATCGACCTGAGGGCGGCCGCCACGTGCTCCTCGAGGAGGTCGGTCTCGAAGTCCTCCTCCAGGTCGGTCTCGTCGGCGAGGAAGCGCTCGACGCGCTGGCCGTCGTCGTCGTCCCCGATCGGCGCGTCCAGTCTGAGGTCGGCCACGTTCAGACGCTGAAGCATCCTCACCGTCGAGACGTCCAGGTCGGTCTCCTCCGCGATCTCGTCGGGGGTCGGATCGCGCATGAGCCGCTGCTTCAGCTCCTCGCCGACCCGCACGACCTTCCCGAGCTCGGTGGCGCGGTTCAGGGGCAGGCGCACCGACCGGCTCTGCTTGGCGAGCGCGGCCAGGATCGCCTGGCGGATCCACCAGACGGCGTAGCTGATGAACTTGACGCCGCGGTCGGGATCGAACTTCCGGGCGGCCGTCACGAGGCCGACGTTGCCCTCCTGGACGAGGTCCTCGAAGGACATGCCGCGGTTCTGGTACCTCTTCGCCACGGAGACGACGAAGCGGAGGTTCGAGCGGACGAGCAGCTGGAGGGCCCCGGTGTCTCCCCCTCTCGCGCGCCGGGCCACGCGGTCCTCCTCCTCAGCGTCGAGGAGGGGGTAGCGGCCGAGCTCGTCCAGGTAGAGGTCGAAGGCACCGGAGCCCGCGAGCCCTCCGCCCGTGGTACCGTTGCCGCCGCTGCCGTTCGCGAGCCGCCCGCTGGGGGTCATGTGAGGTCCGGGCGAAGCATGAATCGTGGCGCCCGGCTCCGCGGCGTGCGGCTGGGATCCGGGCGTCGATGCCGCCGGGTGGCGCAAGCTAGGAGCCTCCGTCGGGGGCCGCAACGCGGGCGGCCGCGGCACGGCCCTTCCATCTCCGAGACGGTCGAGATTCGAGGGGCACGACGACGGAGGTGCGGAGGATGACGGCCATCTCGCTGCAGCACGCGGCCCTGACCGACGTCGGGCGCGTCCGGTCGCGCAACGAGGACGCGTTCCTGTCCGAGCCGGCCGCCGGGCTCTTCGTCGTGGCCGACGGCATGGGCGGCCATCCCGCGGGCGACGTCGCCAGCGAGGAGGCGGTCGCCGCCTTCGTGGGCGCGGCCGCCGGGCTGGCGTCGGACGCGAGCGCCGAGGAGATCCGCGAGGGCCTCCGGGAGGCCGTGGCCGCCGCCTCCGATCGCGTGCACGCGGCGGCCGCCGAGAGCGCGGACCGTCGGGGCATGGGCACCACGCTGACCGCCCTCCACCTCGCCGACGGCGCCTGGCGGGTGGCCCACGTCGGGGACACCCGCGCCTACCTCTTCCGGTCGGGCGAGCTCACGCGGCTCACGACCGACCACACGGTCTTCCCCGGCTCGAGCACCCTCACCCGCGCGATCGGCACCGACGATCGGGCCGAGGCCGACCTCGAGGAGGGCGCGGCCGAGGCGGGCGACCTCTACCTGCTGTGCTCGGACGGGCTCACGAAGACGCACTCGGAGGAGGAGATCGCGGATCGGCTGGCGGGCGCGGGGGAGGACCTCGAGGCGGCGGTACGGGGGCTGGTGGCGGAGGCGGACGAGCGGGGGGCGCCGGACAACGTCACGGTGGTGCTCGTGGGGGTGCGGCTGGAGGGGTGATCGGGCGGCATCTTCGGCTGGAGCGGCGGACCGGGGAAGGCCGCCTCGCGACCGGCCCCACGACGGGGACGCTCACCTCGACGACCCGTTCCCGCTCGACCCGTCGCGGAAGGGCCGCTCGTGACCTTCCCCGGCACCGCCGCTTCCCCGGCACCGTGGGGGGGATACTCCGGGCTCTCAGAGCCGCAACCTCGCTCCCACCGTCACCGGGAAGACATGGAGGGTCTCCGCCTCCTCGCCGGCCGGATCGCCGCCGGCGTCGAAGCGGGTCAGCTCCAAGAACGAGGCCCTCCATCCGGCGTCCAGGAAGACGGACAGATGGTCGCTGAGGCCCCTGACGGCTCGAAGGGAGGCCCCGACCGCGGGGCCGGAAGCCTCCTCGTCCAGCGCGAGGGTGTCCCTCGGGAGTAGGAGGATGCTGTTCCCGGTACCGTCGGCCGCGAACGCCCAGCCGGCCGTGCCGCGAACCGAGATGGCGACCCCGTCCGCCGCCCGAGCATCCGTGCCGGTGAGGAGGACCTCGCCGATCAGGAGCGTCCGGTACTGGCTCAACGTCTCACCGAAGTCGGCCTCGATCCCGGCACCCAGAGCGAATCGGTCCACGAGATCGCACGCGAATGCCAGAGCGAGCGCCGGGCCGCTGGAATCGAGCTGGCCAACGGGACTACCGTCGGCCACGGCCACGTCTTCCGCGGAGAGCCAGAGCCCGCCGCGTCCCTCGATACCGCAGGCAGTCTGGCCCCTGGCCGCGCCCGGCCACGCCAGCGAGGCGAGCAAGACGGCCCCCGCAATCAGGGAGACGCTCCTGATTGGTCGGGCGATTTCGCGCCCCCTCATCGTGGTTTCGCGAAACTTGGGTGACCGGGGTCCCCGACTGGAGCCGTAGCCGGTCCCAACTGGGTTTTGGCTTTTCGACCACGAAATTGCTTGCGTCGACCGGTCGTTGGATCGACGGGTCGCGGGTCCGAGCGAATTTCTTGCGCCCCCCCCGCCCCCTGCGCATATACGTTCTCCGCCTCGATAAGTACTGCGACCCTCATTAACCAGGCACACCACACAGTTTGCGGTTACGGCCGCCTCGAAAGTCCTTCATCATCACAGGCAGGAGATCAGTTGTATGCCGCTCCTAATTCGGTTTCTCACAGCTGTGTTGATCGCTCTCTTTTTTTCCACAGCGTGTCGTGACGACACGATCTCACCCGTCAGCCCAGAATCGTCTCTGCCCCAGCGAGCCATCGGGACAGTCGAATCCATCCTGCCAGAGCCACCTGAGGAACCACGCGTCTATGGCGCGCTCGATCGCCACTATGTAGAGCTGGCGCGCGATAACCCAGCCTTCGCTGGCCTCTTCTTCGATTCTGCCGGCTCGATGGTCGTACGCTCGAAGACCGGGCGCATCCCGGAAGGCATCACACGCATCGGGCGTCCGGACGTACCCAAGAGAGCCGCCCCCGCCGATTTCTCGTTTCTGGAGTTGGCTCAATGGTACGGACCTTTCGTGGACGCGGTCGCCACGACCACCTGGTATTCCACCGACATCAACGAACGCAGGAACCGCCTGACCGCTGGCGTCGAAGACGTGGGAAGCACCCGTGAGGCTCTCGAGCAGGCAGGAGTGCCGTCCCAGATCTATGTCCTCGAGAAGGCTGAGCCGGGCCAGCCGGTGAAAAAGATTACGGACGAGTTTCGGCCGGTGCCGGGTGGTGTCCAGACTGACCACTTCGGCAGTGACGAGGGGTTCGGGTGCACTGCCGGATTCAACCTCTCGCACGGGGACTTCGGACGGACGTTCGTAACCGCTTCGCACTGCACCGTGAGCTTCGCCGCTCTTGACGGGCTCGACTTTTACCAGCCCACACATCTAGGGGGAGCGAGTCGAATTGGCGAGGAAGTCTATGACGAGCCAGGCTTTTCCTCTAGCGAGTGCCCGAACACCTATTGCCGCTATTCGGACGCCGCATTGGTCGGCTACGATGCAGGCGTCGACTATGAACTCGAGTTGATCGCGAGAACCTACGAGCAGCAGAAGAGCAAGACGATCGACCCGAATAACCCGAGGTATCAGATCGTGGGCGAGGCAGTGAACGGAATCGCCGACGGCACGGAGATCATTCAGATTGGAAGAACTGATGGCTGGAGCATTGGAGTCGTCAATGAAACCTGTGTGAATCGGCCGTCGTTGGTGCGAAACGATCTTACGCTTCTGTGTCAATACGGCTCCTCCGAGGGAGCCCAAGATGGCGACAGTGGCGGTCCTGTTTTCATTCCCGTAGGGGGCGACGACGATTGGGTATCGCTGGCCGGTATCATCATTCAGAGACAGGATGAGGCATACGACACCGACAGCTTTTTCTCGCCCATCAATGGCATCCGCCAGGAAGTGAAGCCTAACAGCGGCCTCGAGTGTAACGGGCTATCGGTCCGAACGAACGGCGATTGCGGACCGTACGAAGGTACGGGCGGTAGTGGTGAAGGCGGTGATGGTTGTGGGCCGTTCGCGGTCACGGAGTGCCAGTGAGGATCGGCAGAATGCGTGAGCCGCAGTTGCTGCCGATGATCAATGTCAAGCAGTGCTTCTTCTTGTTGGCCCTCGCCCTAGCCTCCCTGCTCCCGGCAGGCGCGAGCCTCCACGCCCAGGAACCGCCGCGGTGCGAGCTGACGCCGTCGGTCGGCGCCGTCGTGCCGGCCGGCGAGCTGTCCGAGGAGGTCGGACTCGGCGTGGTGGGTGCCGGCAGGGTCTCCTGCCCCGTCGATGGCCGTTTACGGGCGAGCGGCGGGCTGGACATCTCGGTATTCCCGTCAGCTCCGCTGGACGTCTTCCTGTTCCAGTTCCTCGCGGGCCCGGAGCTGCAGCTCGGAAGCGGGGCGGCTTCCTGGAGGGGCCGTATCGCGCTGGAGGTGGGCTGGACCGGTGTGGATTTCCTCGGAAGCTCCGCTCTGGGCCGACCTCCCCGGGTCAGCGCCCTGACCAGCGGCTTCACCACCGGAGCCAAAGTGCGTGCGAGCCGGACGCTCGGTGGGTCGACCCGGTGGGTGATCGGGGTGGCCTGGCGGACGATGTTCTTCGAGCCGGAAGCCCTGATCCGTCAGGAATCGGAAGGATTCGATCCGGCCACGACCTTCCCCGTGACCGTCGGCATCGTCATCGGCCTCTGACGCGCCGGCGTCCGGTGCGCCACGGCCGGTGCCGACCCGCCACCGCCCGGCCTATCGGCAGTGAGTGCCCCGGTGGCGAGACCCCGGAGGGGAGCGCCGCGGGAGGTCCCGAGCGACCCTTCCGCGACGGGTCGGCCGGGAACGGGTTGTCGAGGTGAGCGTCCCCGGCGTGGGGCCGGGCGCGAGGCGGCCTCCCGCGGCGCTCCCCGATCCCGGCTCAGCCCACAGCCCTCACCCGTATAGCCGCCGATCGTCCCCGAGCCGCTCCGCCACCTCCTCCGCCGGCGCCTCCAGCAGCTCCAGCACCGGCCCCGGGTCCTTCTCGAGTCGATCGGGCACCGTGAAGATCCGGAACACCCGGGCGCTGTGGTGGAGCCTGCGGCTGAGCCGCGGCAGGTCGATCAGCCCCTCCTCGCCCGCCGAGGTGAGCCGCTGGACCTCGCCCCCGCGCCGCACCAGCAGCAGGTCGAGCTCCAGCATCTTCGTGTAGGCCGGGTAGTCGAGCAGCACCGTCCCTCGCTCCAGCCCCCACTCGAGAGCGAGCCGCTCCTCCAGCCGCCGGACCAGGTCGGGGCGGGTCTGCATCCAGCGGCCGAGCCCGTCGGGGAGCTCGTCGCCGAAGATCTCCGCGCACCGCTTCGGCAGCCGGCGGTGGGTGAGGGCGCCGTGGAGCAGCCGCACCCGCTCCATCGCGCGCTCGTCCACCTGCGGTCCGGCCCCGTCGGCCCGCCGCGCCAGCAGGTTCATCAGCTCCTCGTCGGTGCGGCCCGGCAGCTCCTCGCGGTCGAGCAGCCCGGCGCGGAGCGCGTACTCGACCATGCGCCGGAAGGCCGACGTCGCCGCCCGTACCGTATGGTGCCAGTAGACGTTGCGGAACATCTGGTACTTCGAGAACTGGAGCGACTCCAGCGCGCTGATCCCCTTCTCGGTGACGCCCAGCTCCAGCGGCGCGCCGTCGTCCTCGCGGGCGAGGGTCAGCGACTCGATCAGTCGGTCGACGTCCACCGCGCCGTAGGGGACCCCGCAGAAAAGGGCGTCCCGCCGGAGGTAGTCGATCTTGTCGAGGTCGAGCGACCCCGAGATCAGACCCTGCAGCGGGTGGCCGGAGCGGCCCCGGATGAGGTCGCCGATGCGCTCGATCGCCTCCGGGTGCACGGCCTCCAGCGCCCCCCGGATCGACTCGGCGCGGAGGAAGCGGTCGGCCAGCTCCTCGTGGTGGCCGGGCAGCGAGTCCGGCTCGACCTCCTCCATGGCGTGGGAGAAGGCGTAGTGGCCGACGTCGTGGAGGAGGGCGG
>CAZEUW010000010.1:0-24237 GCA_964515425.1 uncultured Gemmatimonadota bacterium
CGAGTTCGACGAGGAGGAGGGCGCCGGCCGAGGCGGAGCCGGAGCCGGCGGCTAGCCGACCGACGCCGGCCGCACCGGCGCGCCGCGGCCGGCCGCCTCGAGCGCCGCGAGGACGATCTCCAGCGCCCGTGCGCCGTCGGCGAGCGAGCACGACGGTCGGTGTCCGCCCCGCACGCAGTCGATGAACGCCCGCCACTCCCCCTCGTAGGAGGCCCGGAACGGCCCGCCCCGCGGCAGCGCGGCCGCCGCCCGCACGACGCGCTCCACACGGCGGGCCAGCAGACGGGCGCGCCCCGCGAGCCGGACCGGGCTCCCGCGGTCGAGGTCCACGCCGAGGCCGTCCACCGCGTACAGCGACAGCCGCGCCGTGCCGTACCGGCCGCGCACCTCGAGCACGTTCGCGTCCCCGGCGCCCCGGGCGTAGAGCCCCGAGACGAGCACGCCGTTCGAGAGCCGTCCGGCCACGACGGCCGCGTCCGCGTCCTCGGGCACCGCCCCCCGGGCGCTCGCGACGACCTCCTCCGCCTCTCCGCCCAGCAGGTGGCCGATCAGGTCGAAGTGGTGGACGGCCAGGTCGAGCAGCACGCCGCCGCCCTCGCCCGGACGCGCGCGCCAGGAACCCCCATCCACCTCCCGGTCCGACGCCGTCGTGAAGATCGAGCGGACCGCCCGGATCGGTCCGAGCGTCCCGCCGGCCAGCAGCTCACGGGCGTCCCGGACGACCGGGTGCCAGCGGAGGTTGAAGCCCGTCATCGCGACCGCGTCGGCCGCCCCGCCCGCGTCCGCCAGCCGCCGGGCCGCCTCGCGGTCGAGGGCGATCGGCTTCTCGAGCAGCAGGTGACGGCCGGCGGACAGCACGTCGAGCGCCACGGCCTCGTGGTGGGCCGGCGGCACGGCCACGAGCACGGCGTCCGCGTCGCTCTCCGCCAGCAGGGCCCCGTGCGAGTCGTACCGCTGTCGGATCCCGAACCGCCCGGCCACGGCCGCCAGCCGCCCGGGGTCCGGGTCGGCGGCCGCGACCACGGTCACGCCGGAGATCCGCCCGAGCGCGGGGAGATGGAAGGTCTCCGCCGCCCGACCGCAGCCCACGATTCCGACTCGGACCGGGCGGTCGGCCCGGAGTCGACCCTCGGCTCCGGCCTCTTCGCCTCCCGCGCGGGCGCTCACGGCGCGCGCCCCCCTCCGGCGGCGTCCAGGTGCGCCTCGAGCAGGAGGTCGCGGAAGTCGCCGTCGTCCCGATCGGCGAGCGGGGCGAGCCGCTCGTAGGCGGACCGCGCTCCCACCGGGTCGCCCGCCCGCAGGCGCGCCGCCACCGTCCCGTCCAGCAGCAGGTCGCGGTTCGGCCACCGCTGGACGAGACGGTCGTCGGCGAGGATCGCCTCCGACGCGGCGGCGGCCCCCTCGAAGTCGTGCGCCGCCAGCCCCCGGACGAAGGCGATCGAGGCGCGGATCGACCGCGGGGCGTCGGTCCGGTCCAGGTAGCCGCCCACCCGCTCGTAGAACTCCGGGTCCGCGTAACCGGCCGTCCGCTCGTGCAGGTAGCGCTCGGCCTCGAGCACGCGGGACAGCCAGCCGTGCCACTCCTCCGGCGGCGCCGCCCGCTCCAGCGAGTCCAGCACCCCGGCCACGTGCTCGCCGTAGCGGCTCCACTCCGGGCGCGGGGGATCCCGGAGCGCTTCGTCGACGGTCCCCTCCCCCGCCCGGATCGCCTCGCGCAGCCAGGCGCCCAGCCCCGACGTCCGCATCGCCTCGGAGGCCCAGACGGGCACCGGCGAGTAGCCGGGCGCCGGCCAGCGCCGCCCCGACAGCCCGGCGGCCAGGTCGAAGCGGTCGATCGCCATGCCGTACAGGCCGCTCGCGAACTCGTCGAAGAAGCGGAGCTTCTCGGACCGGTGCTCCAGCACGGGATGGAAGTCCGAGTTCACCGGCGTCCAGTCCTCCAGGAGCGGGGCCACCTCCTCCGCCTCGAAGGCCGTCAGCGACTGGAGGTAGCCGGGGGTGAAGGTCGGGACGTGGTCGAGCTCCTCCCGCACCGAAGGGAAGTCGAAGACGCTCCAGTCCGGCTCGGGCAGGCTGTCGGCCTCGGTCGCCACCACGAGCAGGTCGGTCGCGCCCACCAGGTAAGCGCGATGGTCGGGGAAGACGCGGTGGAGGGCCGCGAGCACGGTGGTCACGAGCGGGTCGTCGATCTCGTAGAGCTGGAGCCACTGCACGAACACGCCGCCGGGGGCCAGGACGGGCCGGATGCGGCGATAGAACTCCTCGGTGAACAGGCTGGCCGTGCCGCTCACCCAGGGGTTCGAGGGCTCGGAGACGAT
This sequence comes from uncultured Gemmatimonadota bacterium, assembly GCA_964515425.1. GTDB lineage: Bacteria > Gemmatimonadota > Gemmatimonadetes > Palauibacterales > Palauibacteraceae > CAYVFM01. The sequence continues at coordinate 2,319 of CAZEUW010000010.1, forward strand.
CAGGTCGTACCGGTCGTCCGGCCGGCTCGCGAACCAGGCCTTGGCGTCGTCGATGACGATTCGCGAGCGGGGGTCGTCGAAGACGCGCCGGTTGGCGGGATAGTAGACGCGCGAGCCGTCCAGCATGCGGGGCTCGATCTCGATCGTCGTCAGCCGCTCGATCCGGGGGCTCGAGAGCAGGTGGTGGCCGGTCATCCCCGACCCGTGGCCGACGACGGCCGCCGTCCGGGCGTCGGGCCGGTGGGCGATCGGGATGAGGCCCGACAGCGCCTGGGTAGCCTCGTCCCCCTGGGTGATGGCGGCGTGCTCGACGCTGTCCCCGCGCGCCGCGCGGATCCAGCGCCGGGTGAGCGAGGCGTCGGGCTTGCCGTTGGTCGCCAGCAGGATCAGATCGGAGGGTGGGTAGAGGTAGGCCGAGACGGTCGCCGTGCGGCCGTCCGCGTAGTAGAGGACCGGCTCCTCCTCCTGGTCGGAGACGGTCCCGTAGCGGTAGACCCCGCTGCTGAGCACCGACCGGTCGAAGCGCACCTGTCCGACGCCGACGGCCACCAGCACCGTGGCGACGGCCAGCCCGGCCGGCAGCGCCGTCCGCGCGAGGCCGCGTCGGCGCCCCTCCTCCGCGCCGTCCTCCTCCGACCGGCGCCGGCCCTCCACCCTGAGCAGCGCGACGCCGACCGCCATGTCGAGCCCCGCGCCCGCCACCAGCAGGCCCTCGATCCCCAACCACGGGAGCAGGACGAGCCCGGCCAGGAAGACGCCGACGATCGAGCCCAGCGTGTTGACCCCGTACACCCAGCCGATCGCGCGCTCGCCCGCCCCGCGGGACAGCAGGACCTTGGTGATGAGGGGGAGCGTGGTGCCGGCGAGGAAGGTCGAGGGCAGCATCACCGCCGCCGCGATCAGGTAGCGGTAGAGCCCGAAGCGGAGGTATCCGCCGTCTGTGGACGGCAACGTGTTGACCATCCACGCCATGACGTCGAAGGAGATCAGGTAGAGCGGCAGGGTGGCCAGCGCGGTGAGCCCCATCAGCCACTGGATCCACCCGAGCGCCCGCACCGGTCGCTCGAGGCGGTCGGCCCGGCGCCGGATCGCCAGGGCGCCCAGGGCGAGGCCCAGGATGAAGGCCGAGAGCATGATCTCGAACGAGTGCGTCGCGCTCCCCATGACCAGCGAGAGCATCCGGATCCAGTCGATCTCGTAGATGAAGGAGGCGACCGCGGTGAGGAAGCTCGTCGCCAGCAGGATCGGCCACAGGACGTCGGCGGCCCCGGTCTCGACCTCGGCGCCGGCCGCGGCGCGGCTTCCCGCCCTCCCCGCCGCCGGCCCGGGCTCCGCCGCCGGCTCGGGCTCGCGGCCCCGGGCGATCGCCCACACGCCGCCGGCCGCCACGAAGTTGAGGGCCGCGCCGGTGGCGAGGGTCCCGGGGAGCCCGATGACGCCGACCAGCAGGAAGCCCGCCGCCACCACGCCCACGGCCGCGCCCAGCGAGTTGGCGAAGTAGAGGGTGGCGATCCTCCGGCCGTCGGCCCCCGGCGCCCGCCGGATCACGCCCGCCGTCATGAGCGGGAAGGTCGTGCCCAGCAGCACCGACTGGGGGAGGATGAGCAGCGAGGCCAGCGCCCAGCGCGCCGCGATCGTCGGCGTGCCCGATCCGAGGAGCGGGAAGAGGGTGTCGTAGGCGAACCCCTGGGCCCCGACGAAGACCGGATGGAACAGGAGCCCCAGGATCCCGAGCAGCGCCTCCACGCCGACGTACCAGGCGAGGGGGCTGCGCAGCTCCCGGGAGCGCTGGCCGATCGCCAGGGCGCCCAGCGCCATCCCCCCGAGGAAGATGGCGATGACGAGCACCTGCGCGTAGGCGTCGTGCCCGACGAAGAGGGCGAGGTATCGGGTCCAGACCAGCTCGTAGACGAGGCCGGCGGCGCCCGAGAGGGCGAAGAGAAAGTAGAGGGGGCCGAGCGCACCTCGCCCGGCCCCCTCCCCGTGTCCGGCCATCCCGGCTCCCCCTCCGGTGGTGGTTCTCAGCCCACCGGGAGGCTATCGCCGGCGGGGCGGCCGGCGAAAGAGGGTCCGGTCCGCCCCCGCCGTTCCCCGACGAGGACCGGTCCGACGAGAACTTCGGCCGCGGCGATCGGGCCGGACGCGACCGGCTCGGCCGCCGGTCCGGCCGCGCGCGGAAGACGGGTCCCGGACGGTCCACGCCGTGGCCGCCGCCGAAGCCGCGGAAGGCGCTGCCGCCGTTTCGCCGGAAGGCGTCCCGATCGAACGCCCCGCGATCGAAGAGCCCGCTCGGCACGCTGAACGTCGACCGCCGATCCCGCTGCCACGAGCTGGCCCGCCACCGCTCCCGCTCGCGGCGCTCGAGCGCGCGATGACGGCGGAACGACTGCACGCGCATGCGCTCGGTCACCGTCGACGGGAGCTCCAGCCGACCCTCGCGCACGAGGCCCTGCACCTGCTCCGCGGTCACCCGTCCCTCGGCGCGCGCGTCGCCGATCCGTCGGAGGACGGCCTCGCGCTCGGCGGCCTCGCCCGCCTCGAGCAGCGGACCGTGGTAACGCTCCGCCTTCGGTCCCTCCTCCGCCTCGTCGTCACCCTCCGCGGGCTCCTCCGGCTGCGGCGGGGTGTGCGGCCGGAAGACCACGGGGCCGTCGGTCCCGAAGCCCCCGAAGCCGAAGGCGAGGCGGTTGAAGACGAAGCCGAAGCCCCGACAGGTGGTGCGGCTCACCGGCGACAGCGCGACCTGCATCACCTGGGAGGCGCTCCGCGCCCCGAACCGCAGGTCGGCGCCGTGGAGCCCGTACCCGAAGCCGCGCACGCCGAATCCGGCGCCCGGAAGGTAGCCGAAGCTGGGGAATCCGAGCGATCCGGTCCCGTAGCCGAGGCAATTGTAGGCCCCGAGCTCGGCGAACGGATCGGAGGCGGCGCCGAGGCCCGCCACGAGTCCCGGGTCCCTCGTCTTCGAGTAGCTGTGCAGATCGTAGCTCCAGTCACCGGCGCCCACCTCCGGCAGCAGCCGGTCGAACAGCGCGGCCACGACGCCCCCGACTCCACCGGAGCCACCGATCCCGCCGCCGCGGTAGGCGAAGACGCGGCCGCTCGAGAGCTCGGAGAACCGGAGCGGCCGATCCGAGGCCACGGCGAGCAGGTACGCCTCCGGATAGTCCTCGACCCGGGTGCGGAGCCGGTGGCCCAGACGCGCCAGGAACTGCTCCCTGAGGTTGGCCGCACGCACGCCGTTCAGGCGGAAGACGTGCGTTCCCGCCTCCGCGCGCATCGATCGGTCGGAGGAGAACGGATACATCCGCAGCGCACCCACGCCGGGCTCGACCTCGAACACGGCCACGTGGGCGGCCCGTGAGAGGTGGATCTCGGCCCTGGGCTGATAGCTCGAATAGACGCCCGTCGTGGTGATCCGCACCTGGGGCGCGGCCCGATCCTCGGAGGCGTGGGGCTCCTGGGCGGTCGCCGGATTCGTCAGCGCGAGACAACAGGCGGCGAGAGCGGTGACGGAGGCGGCGATTCTGCTCACGGGTGACCGCGCCCTTCCGGACATGGTAGCCTCCCTGCCTGTGGTCCGCGCTCCCCGGCACGGGACGCCGGAGACACGCACTCCCTGCGGGGCCGAAATCTACGACCGGAGACGTTTTCGGGCCAATCGGGGTCCGGACGTCGATCGGGTCCCGCCGGACGTGCGGCCGGCGGCCGGCTCGACCGGGCTCGCCGGTTGCCCGCCCGCCGGCCGCTTCCGACCTTCCTCCCGCCGCGCGGCCCGGGTCGGGCATGCCGCCGTCCGGGCACCGCCACTCGATCCAGCCCGACAGGAGAGCCACCCATGTCCCATCGCCCCCACGCGACGCTCGCGTGCTCCCTCGCCGTGCTCGGCGCCGCCCTGCTCGGCGCTTCCGCCCTCCCGGCCCAGGCCCCCACCGAGTTCCCCCCGACCGTCTCGGAGGCGAACCGCGCCTTCGACCCGGCGCTCTTCGAGGCGCTCGAGTACCGGATGATCGGGCCCTACCGCGGCGGCAGGGTCACCGCCGTCGAGGGCGTGCCGGGCGCGCCGTACACCTTCTACATGGGCGGCGTCGGCGGCGGCGTGTGGCGGACCACCGACGCGGGAGAGACGTGGGAGGTCCTCACCGACGGTCAGCTCGCGGTCGGCTCGATCGGCGACGTCAAGGTCGCCCCCTCCGACCCCAACGTGATCTACGTCGGGACCGGATCGGCCTCGACCCGGGGCAACGTCTCGGTCGGGAACGGCGTCTACCGCTCCACCGACGCCGGACGGACCTGGACCCACGTCGGGCTGCCCGACGCCGGCCAGATCGGCAACATGGTCGTCCACCCGCGTGACCCCGATCGCGTCTGGGTCGCCGCCCTGGGCCACGTCTTCGGCCCCAACGAGCAGCGGGGGATCTTCCGGACCAGCGACGGCGGGGAGAGCTGGGAGAAGGTGCTCTTCGTCAGCGACAGCACGGGCTTCGTCGACGTCGAGGCCAGCCCGGCCAACCCCCGGGTGCTCTACGCGGCCGCCTGGCGCGCCGAGCGCAAGCCGTGGACGATGATCAGCGGCGCCCGCGAAGGAGGCATCTGGAAGTCCACCGACGGGGGCGACAGCTGGACGAAGCTGGCCGGCGGCCTCCCGGAGGGCGTCGTCGGGAAGATCGGGCTCGACGTCTCGCCGGCGAACCCCGACCGGGTGTGGGCGCTGATCGAGGCGGAGGACCCGCACGGCGGCCTCTACCGCTCCGACGACGCGGGGGCGACCTGGGAGCGGATCAACCGGAACCGGGAGCTGCGCCAGAGGGCCTGGTACTACACCTACATCGAAGCGCACCCGACCGACGAGAACACGCTCTGGGCCATGAACGCCGACTACTGGAAGTCGGTCGACGGCGGGAAGACCTTCGAGGAGAAGGACACGCCCCACGGCGACAACCACGACCTGTGGATCAACCCGGAGCACCCGGAGATCCAGGTGCAGGGCAACGACGGCGGCGCCAACGTCACCCTGAACGGGGGCGAGAGCTGGACGACCCAGCTCAACCAGCCGACGGCGGAGCTCTACTCCGTGACCGTGGACGACCAGTTCCCCTACCGGGTCTACGCCCCGCAGCAGGACAACAGCACGATCTCGCTCCCCTCCACCCGGCCGGGCGGCATCGATCCGAAGCAGCACTGGTTCTCGGTCGGCGGCTGCGAGACCGGGCCGATCGCGCTCGATCCGGACGACCCGTCGGTCGTCTATTCGGGCTGCTACAGCGGCACGCTCGACCGGTGGGAGGCCTCGACCGGCGGGGGCCGCAACGTCCGGATCTATCCGGAGCTCCAGATCGGGCAGGCCCCTTCGAAGCTGCGCTACCGCTTCCAGTGGAACTCCCCGATCGAGATGTCGCCGCACGATCCGAGCGTGATCTATCACGGCTCGCAGTTCGTCCATCGGACCTCGGACGGCGGCCACACCTGGGAGACGATCAGCCCCGACCTCACCGAGCCCGATTCCGCGAAGCTGGAGGCCGCCGGCGAGCCGATCACCCACGACGAGACGGGCGTGGAGGTCTACCACACGACCTTCTCGATCGAGGAGTCGCCGCACGAGGAGGAGACGATCTGGGTCGGCACCAACGACGGCCTCGTCCACCTGACCCGGGACGGCGGGTCGAGCTGGAGGGAGATCACCCCTCCCGGGATGCCCGAAGAGGGGACGGTGAACCGGATCGAGCTCTCGCCCCACCACCCGGGCGAGGCGTTCCTCTCGGTCTACCGCTACCGGGTGGACGACTTCTCGCCCTACGTCTTCCACACGGAGGACCACGGGCAGAGCTGGCGGCGGCTGACCGACGGCACGAACGGGATCCCCGCGGGCCACCCCGTCCGGGTCGTCCGTGAGGATCCCGACCGCGAGGGCCTCCTCTACGCCGGGACCGAGTTCGGCCTCTTCGTCTCCTTCGACGACGGCGCCCGGTGGCAGAGCCTGCAGCAGAACCTGCCCGCCACCCCGGTCACCGACCTGAAGGTCCGCCACGGCGACCTGATCGTGGCCACCCAGGGGCGCTCGCTCTGGATCATGGACGACCTCGGGCCCCTCCGTCAGCTCGACCGGGAAGTCGCCGCGGCCGACGCCTGGCTCTTCGATCCGGCCGACGCCGTGCGCGCCGACCTCGGCGGCGGGGGCGGCGACCGCCGGCCCGAGCCGCGGCCGGACGGCGCCATCTTCCGCTATTCGTTCGCGGAGGCGCCCGAGGGCGAGGTGACGCTCGAGGTGCTCGACGCCGACGGCGAGGTCGTGCGCGGCTGGACGGGAGAGGCCGAGGCCGACTCCGCGGGCGCCGACGCCGAGGACGACCTGCCGGTGGGCGAGGGCTCGCACGCCTTCAGCTGGGACCTGAGCACGCCCGGCGTCGACGAGCCCGAGGACGTCGAGATCTGGGGCTATACGGGCGGCTTCGAGGTCGTGCCGGGCACCTATACCGTCAGGCTGACCTCCGGCGACTGGAGCCAGGAGCGCGACTTCGAGGTGCGGCTGGACCCGCGGATCGACGACGTCACGCACGAGGACCTCGTCGCTCAGGCCGAGCTGGCGACCGCGATCCGGGACACGCTGGACGTCGTCTACGACCAGCTCGAGCGGATCCGACGGGTGCGCGGCGAGATCCGGGCCGGCTACGAGCGCGCGAAGGCCGCCGGCGCGGCCGAGGGGCTGGAGACTCACGCCGACTCGCTGGCCGGGGAGCTGACCGCCCTGGAGGAGCGGATCACCCAGACCGACAACGAGAGCGGCCAGGATCCGCTGAACTTCCCACCGAAGCTCGACGCCGACATGGCGTCGGTCTACGGCTTCGTGGCGGGCGGCGCGGGCGCGCCGACGGAGAGCGCCCGCGAGCGGTGGCGGGACCTGCTCGAGCGCTGGAGCGCGCTCCGCTCGGAGATCGACGAGAGCGTCGAGGGTCACGTGGAGTGGTTCAACCAGGCGCTCCGGGACCGGGGCGTGCCGGCGATCGTGACGGGGGCAGGAGGTGCCGACCGGTAGCACGACGGGGCGTCGCAGCACCGCTCCGTCGGGCCTCGTACAAGGTTGTCCTTTGCAACTGTTTGGTGCAGTTTGCAAAGTGTGTCGCGCACCCGCGGTCCCGGACGGCGGCGCTCGACCCTCCGTTCGGAGGGCACGGCTCCAGTCATTTCCTTGCCACGTCTGTGGTTGACGGTCGTCGAGCGGCCAGCGCGACTCGCCGGTAGCAGGGGGTGCGGAGCTTGCGTCGATTTGTACCTCTGACGTTCGAACGTCGCGCGGATACCTTGATGCGTACGGGAGCCGGCATGGTCGCGGCTCGTCCAACTGCGAGGGTGGGGAGGAATCCATGAGGAAGGTCGTAGGCGTCGCACTCTCTCTCATGCTGGCGCTCGCCGCCTGCGAGGACTTCGCTTCGCCTACGGGCGCTCCGCCGCCCGGGAACGGCCCCGGCGGTAGCCCCTCCGACGCCGACTTCTCGGTGACGAAGATCGCCGGGGACGCTCAGAAGGGCATCATGGGCGAGACGCTTCTCGATCCCCTCGCCGTCGTGGTCACCGACTCCGACGGCAGCACCGTCCAGGGAGTCCAGGTCCGCTGGAGAATCGTTTCCGTCAACGGCGGTGCGGTCCAGAACACGACGACCACCGGTCCCGACGGCACCGCGACGAGCATGTGGCAGCTCGGCAGCCAGCCGGGCGTGACGGACCGGCTCGTCGCCTTCGTCGACTCGGCGGGGGCCGACACCGACACCGTCGAATTCACGGCCTTGGTCACGGGAACCCCGGACACCATCGTCGTCACCCAGGGTGCCGTCGAGCTCGACAACGACTTCAACGAGCCGGAGATCCTCGTCGGTGACACGGTCTTCGCCGCGACCGGCGGCTGGTCCCGGAAGCCCTTCAAGGCGATCGTCCTGGACGCGGCCGGCGACTCCGTGCGCGGGGCGCGGCTCACCTGGACGGTGACCAGCGGCGGAGGCGTCGTGGGCGACGAACCCGAGGGTGGCAGCGAGACCGTCAACGTCATCACGGACGAGGGCGGCGGCATCACGGTCTGGCGGAAGGCCCCCACGCTCGAGCAGCTGGAGACGCTCGCGCCCGGGTGCGTGGACGAGGACGACGACGGCAACCTCTTCCTGAGGACCGACGTCCAGTGCTGGATCGGAGCGACGCTCTCGATCGAAGACTTCCCCGAAGTCACTCCGGTGACGCTCGACGCGTTGCTGCGAAACTGAGCGTCGGGGCACGATCGAAGACCGAGATTCCGGCGGTGCGCGGACGCGGACCGACCGGAACTGAATAGGACGTCCAAAGGAGGAACGGGTGGTGGCATCGACGATGGCCCAGGTGGATCGATGGACCCGTGGATGCGTGGCCCTGCTGGCCGCGCTCGCGCTGATCGCCGTCGGGACGCAGCCGGCGACGGCGCAGGACGGTGACTACGGGCAGATCTCCGTCGATCCGAGGGCGGGGGTGGGCTTCCCGGTCGGCGACCTCGCGATGACGCACCAGGCCGGCTTCTCCGGCGGCCTGGGCGTGGCCTACAAGTTCCACCCGAACATCGGGATCCGCGGGGACTTCGACCTCGCCGTGCTCGACGACGAGAGCCCCCAGTTCGGGGTCGTGCTCGCGCCGACGCTGACGATGGTCCACTTCAACGGCGGCGTCGAGTTCGACTTCCCGCGGCCCGACTGGCAGAACTTCCCGCTCAGCTTCCGGTGGAACATCGGGGCGGGCGGCACGAGCATGTCCGCCTCGCGGGACTTCCCGGACGAGGTGGACGTCGACTTCTCGGGCACCTATCCGAGCGTGAACAGCGGGGTGAAGGTCGGCTACGCGATCACGCCCGACGTCGACCTCTTCGTCGGCGGCCAGATGTACCTGACCTTCGCCGACGAGGTGGAGATGGCCGAGCTGCTCAAGCGAACCGGCATCGAGCCGTTCGGGACCGTGTGGTCGGCGCCCGTGACCCTCGGCGTGAAGGCGAGCTTCCAGTAGGAGCCTTCACCGCCTGACGGCACCCGGCTCGGTCGGCCTCAGTCGACCGCCCGCTCCTCCATCCGCTCCCGCATCTCCTCCGTCATGTGGTCGGTGAACCACTTCCGGACGTAGAGCTGGGTCCGCATGAAGTTGGACGGGTTGGAGCCCGTGCCGTGCCACTCGTCCACCATCTGGATCATCTTGCTGGGCACCTTCCGGAGCTTCAGGGCCTGGTAGTACTCGACCGTCTGCGACATCGGCGTCCGGAGGTCCTTCACGCCGGTCATCAGCAGCGTCGGCGTCGAGACGTTCCCCACGTGCATCAGCGGCGAGCGCTCGAGGTGCTCGCTGGGGTCGACCCAGGGCCGCTCGCGGAAGTTGTGGTACCAGTACGGCCCGTCGGTCGTCCCCACGAAGGAGAGCCAGTTGGTGACGGGGCAGCGCACGACGGCCGCCGCGAACCGGTCGGTCTGGCCGATCACCCAGGAGGAGAGCACGCCGCCTCCGCTGCAGCCGGTGACCAGCATGTTCTCTTCGTCCACGTAGCCCCGGGAGAGCACCTCGTCGACCCCGTTCATGAGGTCGTCGTAGTCCTCGCCGGGATAGGCGTGGTCGATCTCGTCCACGAAGTCGGTGCCGTAGCCGGTCGAGCCCCGCGGGTTCGTGTACAGGACCACGTAGCCGTTGGCCGCGTGGTTCTGGTAGGAGAAGCTGAAGCCCACGTCGTACATCGACCACGGGCCGCCGTGGATCCGGAGGATGAGCGGATAGCGCTGGGAGGGGTCGAAGTCGGGCGGCTTCACCACCCAGCCCTGGATCTCGTAGCCGCCCACCGACGGGTAGGTGATCTCCTCGACCTCGCCCAGCTCGACGTCGCCGAGGACGTCCTCGTTGACGGCCGTGAGCCAGGTGAGGGTCCCGCCTTCGTCACCGTCGACGGGGAAGGAAACCACGTCCTCCGGCCGGTGCGGCGTGGAGACCACTCCCACGGCCGTCCCGTCGGCGCTCACGTCGGACAGGCCGAGCACGTGCCGGCCCTCGGTGATCCGCCGGATCTCGCCGTCGGTCGAGGCGAACCAGGCGTCGGCCGTGCCGTGGTCCTCGATCGTGTAGTAGACGCCCGATCCGTCGGCGGCCCAGATCAGGTCGTCGGGCGACCGGTCCTGGCCGTCCTGGATCGGCCGCGGGTTCGAGCCGTCCGCGTTCATGACGTAGAGCTGCTCGACCAGGTAGGTCTTCCCCGTCGAGTCCGCCCCCACGTAGGCCACGTGTCGGCCGTCCGGCGAGACGACCGGGTCGTGGTCGGGGCCGTTGCGGTCGGTGAGCTGCCGGATCCGGCGCGACTCGACGTCGATCGCGTAGACCTCGGACTCCCACATGTGGTAGTCGGCGTCCTCCTCCCGGAGGCCGTCGAAGTAGATCGTCGTCCCGTCCGGACCCCAGACCGGGTCGCCGTGGTCGTAGGGTCCGTGGGTGAGCTGGCGGGGCGTCCCCCCGCCGGCCGGGACCGTGAAGACGTGCTCGTGGCCCTCCGGCAGCACGCCGCGCCCGTCGGCCCGCCAGTCGAGACGGTCGACCACCAGCGGCGACTCGGTCCACTCGGCACCGTCGGGACGCTCCGGGAGCTCGACGGTGTAGGAGTCCTCGTCCTCGACGAAGCGGCTGAAGGCGATCGCCTCGCCGTCGGGCGACCAGGCGATGTCGGAGGCGCTCTCCGTGAGCCGCGTCACCTGTGTCACGCTGCCGGCGCCCTCCCCCTCCATGATGCGGACCCAGATCTGCCGCTCGCTGTCCTCCCCGCACTCCTGGAGGGCCGAGCGATCGCCGCCCGGCGTGCCGCAGGCCAGGAAGGCGATCCGGTCGCCCGAGGGCGACCAGCGGGGCGAGCCGCCTTCGACGAGGTGCCGGTTCCGGCTGCCGTCGGCGTTCATGATCCAGATGGCCGACTTCCGGCTGTCGCTCATCGGATCCATCCACTGGCGGGCGTAGACGATCCGTTCCCCGTCCGGCGAGATCCGCGGGTCGCCCACCCCCTCCATGTCGAAGAGCTTGTCGAGGGTCAGACGGTTCGCGGCAGGATCGTCGGGCGGGACGCCTTCGGCCTGCTGCGCGGAGGCGGGGGCGGCACCCGCGCAGAGGAGGAGCCCCGCCGCGGCGAGGACCTCGAGCGTCGTGCGGGCGGTGGTGCGCGCGGGCGAAGGCGGGCGGAGAGTGACGGCGCGGGTCGATCGCATCTGCGGCTCCCGGTCGGACGATGGGCGGTACGGGTGAGACGTGGTGCGTGACCGCTCTGATCCTAGGAATTGGCGGTTGGCCGAGAAAGTAGGCCGGTGCGGAAACGTCTCCGCGGAGACGTTTCCGCCCCCCGAACCGGGCGATCTGTCGGGGTTGACGGATTTCGGCATGAGCGATCGCCGGATCCCGGACCGCCCCCTGTCGCCCCCGCCGGCCGCCCTGGCGGCCCGTCCGGGACCCGCGGCGCGCCGGACCCTCCTCCGAAGTTTCCCGACCCCCGTGTTGATAGGGCAGACGGCGATCTGAAGGACCGAATTCGGCCCCCGTATATTGTCTTCGGGTTCCCTTCGGTCCTCGGACACAGGAGCACAGCCATGATCGACTTCGCTTCCCGCGCCCTCGCCGCGCTCGACGCCTTCGACGCCACCGTCCCCGACGCCCCGGTCCGCGACCCGGCCGCCCTGGAGCGGCTGGGCGACGAGATCGCCCGGCTCTCGGCCCACGTGACGGCGGCCACCTACCGCCTGTTGGTGATGATCCGCGTCTTCGACGAGGGGGAGGGCTGGCACCTCGAGGGCTTCACCAGCTGCGCGCAGTGGCTGTCCTGGAAGACCGGCGTCGGGCCGGGCGCGGCCCGGGAGCGGGTGCGGGTGGCGCGGGCGCTGGGCGAGCTGCCGGCGCTGAGCGGCGCCCTGGAGCGTGGCGAGCTCAGCTACTCGGTGGCCCGGGCGCTCACCCGGGTGGCCACCGGGGAGAACGAGGCCGGGCTGGTGGAGGCCGCCCGCCACGGGACGGCGGCCGAGATGGAGCGGCTGGTCTCGGCCTGGCGGCGGGCCGACCGCACCGAGGCGGAGCTCCGGGCCAGTGAGCAGAAGCGGCACCACAGCCGGAAGTTGTGGCTGGTGTGTGACGAGGCGGACGGCAGCTGGGTGCTCCGGGGACGGCTCGATCCCGAGGCGGGGGCCCAACTGGCGAAGGCGCTCGAGGCGGCCGAGGAGGCGCTCTACCGAGCGGAGGCCTCCGAGGCTTCGGAAGCCAACCACGCGGACGCGACGGGCCCCGAGGACGTCTCCGCGGAGACGCCTTCGGCCGAGGCCCGCCGGGCGGACGCGATGGGGCTGGTCGCCGAGGCGGCGCTGGGCGGGGGGCTGACGGCGGTCTCCGACCCCAACGTCCCGCTCACCGCGAGCGCCGACCGCTTCCAGGCGGTCGTCCACGTCTCCGCGGAGACGCTGGCGGGGGCGGCGAGCCGGGCGGACGGGACGGAGCCCGACCTCTCACAAGAGCCGCCCCACCTCGAGCACGGCCCCCACCTCCATCCCGACACCGCCCGCCGGCTCGCCTGCGACGCCTCGGTGGTGACCATGGTCCACGACGCCGACGGCAACGCGCTCGACGTGGGCCGGAAGACCCGCACCGTGCCCGTCGCGCTGGCCCGGGCGCTCGCCCACCGGGACCGCGACTGCCGGTTCCCGGGCTGCGGGTGCCGCCACTGCGACCGCCATCACGTCGTCTCGTGGGCCGAGGGCGGCGAGACGAAGCTCGACAACCTCGTGCTGCTCTGCCGCCGCCATCACCGGCTCGTCCACGAGGACGGGTGGACCGTCGAGTGGGCGGAGGCCGAGGACGGAGAGCGCGAGCCCCGCTTCCGGCGGCCCGACGGGCGCGTGCTGCCCCGGGTGCCCCAGCCGCCCCCGGTGCCCGAGGACCCGGTCGGGGCGCTGGCGTGGGCGCACGCCGAGCGCGGCCTCGCCATCGATCACACCACGGCCACGCCCGATTGGGACGGGGTCCCGATGGACACGGACTGGGCGCTGGGCGCCCTCAGGGGCGACGCGTGGCCCGAGGGCGAGGACCCTCCGGGCGGAGAATGGAGCTCGGGACCCGGCGGGTGAGCCGGAGACGTCTCCGCGGAGACGCGGCAGGGACGCCGGGCGTCAGCCCGCCGCGTTCCTCTGCCGCTCGACGGCGCGCCGGACCGGCAGCCGGGTCGCGCCGACGGTCACGCCGCTCACAACGGCCCGGGTGACCGCTTCGCCCCAGTCGACCTGCTGGTCCCGGCGCTCGGTGGGCGGCTCGCCGCCCCCGGGGGCGCTCCACCCTGGACGGCTCGCCCCAGCGCTCGGGCAAAGTGGGTGCGCGACCAGGGTTCCGCGTCTGGAACGGACCCCGGACGCTTCAGAACAGGTCCAGCTCGAGCGTGACCGTCCGTCCGGGCCGCGGGAGCCCGAGCTGGTCGAAGATGGCCTCGTCGGTGAGGTTCTCGATTCCCAGGGAGAGCCGGAAGGGCGGGAGCCCCGCCGTGCCCCTCGCGAAGCGGCGGGAGAGGCCGGCCTCCAGGAAGAGGCTCTCGTCGACCGCGACGAACTCGTCCGTTCGGGGATCGGCCCCGAACTGACGACCGGTGTATTCACCGCCGATTCGAGCCTCGACCTGCCCCGCGACGGGACCGGAGAGCACCAGCCCTCCGATCGTCTCCGGCTGGTACTCGGCCCGCTCGCCCTCCTCGCCCCCCCGCAGCGCGACGTCCTGCATCGTCAGATCCGCGCGGGCGCTCCAGGCGCCCAGCCCGACGTTCGCGACCACCTCGACCCCTGTCGAGCGGGTCTCGCCGCGGTTCTCGCGCCGGAACCGGCCGTCGTCGGTCACGGCGCGCACGATGGAGCCCTGCAGCCGCTGCTGGAAGAGGGTGAGCTGCAGCTCGCTGCCGCCGGGGCGGGCCGTCACGCCGATCTCACCCACCTTCAGCACTTCCGGACCCAGGTCCGGGTTGGGCTCGAATTTGCCGAGCGCGCCGGAGTAGAGCTCCCGGAGGGCGGCGAAGCGCACCTTCCGGCTGACGCCGCCGTGCACGCGGGCCACGTCCCCGCCGAGGCCGACGCCGAAGGCCGCCCGCCCGCCCCAGTCGGTGACGGGCGGCTGTGCGGGGAAGCCCCCGGTCTGCGGTGTGGAGGAGCCGTCCAGGGACGCGCCGAGCGTGAGTCGGGGGTCGGCGAGCCAGCCGCCCTCGGAATCCGGCGCGAGCGGCTGCTCGGTCTCGAGACCGAGGCTCCAGAGCCGCTGCTCGAATTCCGAGGCGCCGTCGGGGAGGATCTGTTCGTGCCGGGTGGACGCCCAGGTGGCCGACGCCCGCAGCATCCCCGCGCCGAAGGTGTGGTCCCCCGTCACCCGCAGCGTGACCGTCCTGTCGTTGCCGGTCTCGCCCGAGACGCTGTCGACGTAGGCGGGCGAGTCGAAGGCGTCGATCTCGAGATGCTGCAGGTCGAGCCCCACGGAGGCCTCGAGGTCGCCCCGGCCGAGCGGCGTCTCCTGCCAGCCGGTGCCGCCCGAGACCGCCGTCACCCAGCGCCGGTGGTCCGGGATGCGCCAGAATCGGGGCGCCGGGGCGGTCGAGCCGAGCAGGTGCAGCTCGGGGACCACCCCGCGCTCGGTGGCGAACGCCATCGTCGACAGCGACGCCCAGGTGCCGCCCCCGTCGCGCCAACGGGCGGCCAGGAAGCCGTTGAGGTGGTCGCGGTCGCTGTTCAGCAGCCGGTTCCCCGCGCCGACGGGCTGCTCGACGCCGCCCGGGCGGGTGAGCCCGTCGCGGGTCCGGCCGCCGCCTCCGATCCGCAGCACGAGCTCGTCGTCCCCCGGCCGGAACATCCAGCCCGCCAGCGCGGAGCCGGCGAGCGCGCCCGTGTTGTCGACTCGGCTCCGGAGCCGGAAGGACGGCGGCGGCTCGAGGGGCTCGCTCCCCCGCGTGACGTTCACCTTGACCACCCCTCCCAACACGTTCGGTCCGTCCAGCACCGAGGAGAGCCCCCGGACGAGCTGGACGTCGCGGGCGGCCACGAGGGGGACCACCGAGAGGTCGGTGCGGTTGTCCCAACCGAGCGTGATCGGCACCCCGTCCACCAGGACCGCGATCTGCCGCTCCTCCATCCCGCGGATGGCCGGCTGGACCTGCCCCCGGGAGTTCGTGCGCACGCGGATCAGGGGCATCTCGCGAAGCACGTCCGCGAGGGTCGGCGACGGCGACACCGCCACCGAGTCCATCGACAGCTCGACCGTGCTCGCGCCGCCGGCCGCGGTGGCCGGACGCGTGGCGACCACCCGGAGCTCGCCGACCTCGTAGCGGGCGGTGTCCGGTTGCGTCGGGTCGGGAACGGTGTCGGGCTCCTGCGCGCCGAGCGGCTTCAGCGCTCCCACCAGGGCGAGCGCCGTGAGCGCGATCCCCACCGGGACCACGTGAGCGGCCGCTGTCGCACGACGGGCGGCCGCGGTCACACGACGGTGGGAGGAGCGCGAGCGGGCTCCGACGGAACTCGGGATCTCGGCATTCTCCTGCTCGAGGGACGTCTCATCATCTCGCAAAAAACAGCTCCGGCGGAGGTCCCCGACCGGATCGGGAACCTCGCAGAAGATACGGGGACGAGGGACCATGGGGTCCACTGGCCGCCGACGAACGCGGGGGCGGAAGGCGACTGTCAGATCTACAGAGCGGCCCGGGCGACGTCCGTGGCGGGCGACCCGATTCGGCAAATATGGCAGGATCCGGGGCCGGGATCCGGGCACACCGGTTGCACTTCCGGAGCGGCGGTCACCAGCACTCAGGACCCACTGACACGGAGGTGAGAGCCATGCTTCCGACCACCCGAAGCACCCGCAGCAACCGTCCGGCCGCGCGCTGGTCGCTCCTGCCGGACGTCGACTACCTCTTCGACGGCTTCACCGGCCGCACTCCGGCCGGCTGGACGGGCTGGAACCCGAGCGCCGACCTGTACGAGAACGACGAGGCCTACGTCCTCGAGATGGAGCTCCCCGGGTTCAGCCGCGAAGACATCGAGCTGACCGTCGAGCGAAACGTCCTCAGCGTCAGCGGACAGCGCAGCGTCGAGGAGGAGAGCGAGGACGTCACCTTCCACCTGCGTGAGCGGGGGATCACGCGCTTCAGCCGCAGCTTCGCCCTGCCGCGCGCGATGGACGGCGACGCCGTGGAGGCCCGATTCGACAACGGCGTCCTCACGGTGACCCTGCCGAAGGCGGCCGAGGCCCGTCCGAAGCGGATCGAGGTCAAGAGCGCCTGACGGCGTCGCGCCGTACGGACGACCTGCAGGCCCACCGGGGGCCGCTCCACCGAGCGGTCCCCGGTTTCGGGTTGCGGCCGTGCCTCGCACTCGGACGTGCCGCGGCTTGCACGTAGGAGTGCGTAGAGCGAGTATAGAACGGTGCGGACGCGGCGTGCCGATCGCTTCGCACCCTCGTCTTCCCCCCGGAGGCGGTGCCCATGTCGAGATTCTCCGACTGGCTAGGCAGCGTCCTGGCCGAGCTCCGGCGCCGCAACGTGCTCCAGGTGGGTGCCGGCTACGCGGTGGCCGCCTGGGTGGCGTTCCAGGTCGCGGCCATCGTGCTGCGGGACGCCCTCTTCCTGCCTCCGTGGGTGCTCACCCTGGTGGTCGTGATCGGGATCCTGGGCTTCCCGGTCGCCCTCTTCCTCGCGTGGCGGTACGACATCACCCCGGACGGTATCCGTCGGGCGGAGCCCCGGGACGCCGGGGACGCGACCGCCGAGCCGGCCCGGCACCGCGTCGCGGTGGCCCTGACCGTCGTGACCCTGGTCGCGACGACCGGAGCGGGCTGGACGGCGATGCGGGCGTGGTCGGCGGCGCGGGGCGACCCGGGGTCCTCCGCGCGGCAGAGTGAGCCGCTCGAGGCCTCGACCCTCGACCCGCGCCGGATCGCCGTGCTGCCGTTCCGGGTGGAGGCCTTCGGCGGATCGGACGAGTACGACCTCGGGGGCGTGGCCAGCGGGTTCACCGCGGCGCTGATCGACGAGCTCGGAAGCGTCGACGGACTGGAGCTGGTCTCCCGAACCGGCGTGGAGCCCTACCGGAACCGCGCCGTGCCGCTCGACAGCGTGGCGCGCTCGCTGAGGGCGGGGACGCTGATCGAAGGCCGGGTCGAGCGAACGGCGGACAGCCTCGTCCTCGCCGCCCACCTGGTGGACGGCGCCACGGATCGGAGGCTGGGCTCGGTGCGGCTCGCGGAGCCCAAGGACAGCCTGCTGGCGCTACGGTCCTCGCTCGTCCAGGCCGTCGCCCGGGAGCTGCGGAAGGAGCTGGGAGAGGAGATCCGCCTCAGGCAGCTCCGGGCCGGGAGCGACGACACCGAGGCCTGGCGGGCCGTCCACGGGGCCCGGGAGCTCCGCCTGCTGGCCGACACGCTGGCGGTGAGCCAGGACACCGGCTCGGCCCGCCGCCTTCTGGCGCAGGCGGATTCCCTGCTCGCGAAGGCCGAGACGCTCGACCCGGACTGGATCGATCCGACGGTCGACCGGGCCTGGATCGCGCTCTTCCGCGCACAGCTCGGTCGACGATCGTCCGCCGAACGTGACCCGGTGTGGCTGCGAGCGGGTGAATCGCGCGCCACGGCCGCGCTCGACGCCGCGCCGGGGCACGCGGGGGCCCTCGAGGTCCGGGGCGTGCTCCGCTACCGGGCGAGCAAGTCCGCCGACCTGGAGGCGCCCTGGGCCTCTCTCGACTCTGCCGAGGCCGACCTCCGGCGAGCGGTGGACGCCGATCCGGAGCGCTCCAGGGCGTGGGCCGAGCTCAGCCGCCTCCTGCAGGACCGCAATCGCTTCGGCGAAGCCCGCATGGCCGCCAGCCGCTCCGTCGCCGCCGACCCCTTCCTCACGAACGACGTGCACTTCCTCTGGTCGTCCGCAGAGCTGGCCCTGCAGCTCAAGGAATTCGAGAAGGCCGAGCGGCTGGCCCGTCGGGGGCGGCAACTCTTCCCGAACGAATCGGCCTGGGACGTATTCCTACTCACCCTGCTCGCGGGCCCGCAGGGTCCGACGCCTTCGCCCGATTCGGCATGGGCGATCCTCGGCGCGCTCGAGGAGAAGGTCGGAGCCGAGTGGCCGCAGGCCCGCCTCCTCGTGGGGGGCGCGCTGGCACGCGTCGGACTGTCCGACAGCGCGCGAGCCGTGCTGGAGCGCGCGACCGCGAAGGCTCCCGACCGCCCCTTCACCCACTACAACGGGGCGAACGTGCTGCTCCAGCTCGGGCAGCCGGACAGCGCCGTGGCCCTGCTGAGCCGCTACCTCGAGGCCTTTCCCGACAGGCGCGCCTCCCTGGCCGACGACTGGTGGTTCGACGACCTGCATGGCCGGCCGGGGTTCGAGCGTCTGATCAGCCCCTCGGAGCGACCATGAGCTCCGGGTCCAGCAGCAGCGTCGTGTCCTCGAGGAACACGCCGACGTCGTACTTGAAGGGGATGCACTGCGCCGCGTCGGCCTTGAGCGCCGCGACCGCCTTGCCCGTGGCAGCGCCCTTCCCCTTGCCCTTGACCTGGTAGATGCCCTGCGTGGTCGGCCGCGCCTTCCCTTTGCCGGGGTTGCCGTGCACGGACATCACGGCGCGGTACTCCGACTCCCAGGTGAGGCTCTCACCGGGACGGACGACGGCGTTTTCGGGGCTGACCGTCACGTTCATGTCGCCGTCGACGCCGATCGTGACCACGTCGGCGACGTCCATGCCGGCGCAGTCCTGGGTCGATCGCATCGCCGGGGCGGCGGCCTCCTCATCCGCTACCTCCGCCTCTTCCGCCTCTTCCGCGGGCGGAGCGCACGCGAGAGCAGTAATCACGATCGCTGCGGAGGTCGAGGCGAGCCAGCGCTTCCACATACGGTCCTCCTGGACGAGAGCGATGCCCGCCGCCCGACCGCGAACCGTTCGGCGGGAGCGGCCGATGGACGGGGCGACTCACTGGGCGGACGTCGGCAACGTACGACCTGGAGAGTACGGGCGGTAGGTCTCCCGAACCTCACGGCGCACGCGGCGTACGCTCGTGAGGCGCGACCTCGACCACCGGACGAAAGGGAACGGCGCATGCCCATGATCCCCGAGCCCCCGGTCACGAAGATGAGCCCGCGGGGCGAGATCGAGGACTGGATCGAGGAGCTCGAGCAGCTCCGGCGCGACGAGGCCCTGGAGGACCCCGAGGTCCAGAGCGAGCTGCGCGGCCACCTGAACGACGCCCGGACCTGGCTGAGCTGGGACCTCCACCGACGGGTGGTGGAGGAGGGCGAGGAGCTGACCTCGGTCCTTCAGGAGGTGGGAGCCTTCACGCGGGAGCCGGGGGCTCCGCCGCCCGAGGAAGGATGAGTCCGGCCGGCGCGACGTGGCTCGGGCGCCGGCCGTCGGGGCGCGCGATCAGTAACGGGCGAAGACCTCGCGGCCGCCGTCCCCGTCGAAGGCGATGACCTCGTAGGCGTCCTCCCGGGGCCCCTCCATCCCGGGCGAGCCCATCGGCATGCCCGGCACCGCGAGCCCCACCACGTCCGGCCGTTCCCGGAGCAGCCGCGCGAGATCGGCGGCGGGCACGTGGCCCTCGACGACGTAGCCGTCCACGACGGCCGTGTGGCACGAAGAGAGGTCGAGCGGGACGCCGTGCTCCTGCTTGACGGGCACCATCTCCACGCGATCCTCGACTCGGACCTGGAACCCGGCCTCGGCGAGGTGGTCGGCCCAGAGCGAGCAACACCCGCAGTTCGGAGACTTGTAGACCGTCACCTCCCGCGCCTGGGGCGGCAGGTCGGCCACCGGCGCAGATGCGTCCTCCCCCGCTCCGCCGGTTCCGATCACCGCCGCCGCCGTCACCGCCGCCACCGCAGCCGACCCCGCCAGCACCATCTTCCAGCTCCTCGTCACCGCGCTCCTCCCGCGTCACGTCGTCCGTATCCTGAATCCGTCGGTCGAAAAGATACACCATGGCGAGCTCCGCGTCCTCCCGCCGCCGGCCTGTTGCCCCCGAGGGGGACCACTCGTAGTCATAGGTGCACTCCCATTCCACGGTCCGTGGGTGAAGCCGGATGAGCCGGGAATGACCCAGGATCGAGCCGGGGAGGAACCGTGCACCTCCGTGCCTCGCTGTTCATCGTCTCCTTCGGGGTCGCCCTTTCGCTCGCCGCGTGCGCCTCCTCGGGCCCGGACACGGTGACGGAGGGCGAGGTCCGCGAGCGGAACATCGACATCGACGCGCAGGGGGAGAGCCTGATCCTGCGCACGACCGAGGAGCTCAGCGTCCACGTCGACACCGTGGACGTGGCCGCCGACCGTCTGTGGGGGGCCGTTGCCGCGGTGTACGACACCCTCGGCATCGGCCTCACGACCGTCAACGCTGAAGCCCGCATCATGGGCGCCCGGAACATCCGGGTCCGAGGAGACCTGGCCGGTACGAGGATCTCGCAGCTCTTCCGGTGCGGGGTCCGGGTGACCGGGCAGATCGCCGACGAGTACGACGTGCACGTCACCTCGCTCACGCAGATCGAGGAGACCGTGGACGGCCGTTCGGTGGTCTCCACCCACGCCCGGGCCTACGCGCTGCCGGGCGGCTACTCGAGCAACGCCATCAACTGCTCGAGCCGCGGCGAGCTGGAGCGCCGCATCCTCAACCGGCTGCTGTGGGTGACCACCGGCGTCGGCGGCCCTGCGGGATAGGCGAGGTCCGGCGGCGTATCAGCCGCGACCGCCGGCCAGCTTCCGGGCCTCCGGCCGCCGCGCGAGCCGCCGCATCGCGAGCGTCCCGAGCAGCGGGCCGACGAAGAGCGGCAGAAACGCCCCGGACCACCCCCACCACTCCCTCCAAACGGGCACCAGTCGGATGGTCGCCAGGGTGAGCAGGAACCCGACCGCCGTCTGGAGCGTCAGCGCCGTCCCCACGTAGCTCTCCTCGGCCAGCTCGGTGACGCAGGCCGAGAACTGGGCCGAGTCGGCCACGATCACGAGCCCCCAGAGCAGGCAGAACAGGGTCACGAGCCGCGGATCGGCCCCGAACAGGAGCCCGGCGGCGAGGCAGCAGGTGCCGCTCACCGTCATGCTCGCGCTCGTGATCCGCGTGCGTCCCACCCGGTCGGCGGCCACGCCGGCCCACCAGGCCCCGAGCCCCCCGACGGCGATGGTCCCGAAGGCGGCCACGGCGGCGACGCGCGGTCCGCTCCAGGCCGCGGCGTCGGCCTCGTAGCTCGCGGCCAGGTAGAGCGGGATCCACGTCCACATGGCGTAGAGCTCCCACATGTGGCCGAAGTAGCCGCCGTTGGCGAGCATCGTGGCCCGATCGCGCAGGATCCGTCCGACCGCTCCCGGATCGAAGGGGGCCGACGGCGCCTGGTGGGGTCCCTCGTCGACGGCGAGCACGAGCAGCGCTCCCAGGGTGGCGAGCCCGGCCGCGAGGTAGAGGACCGGCCGCCAGCTGCCGATGCCGCCCGCGGCGCGCAGGAGGTGGGGCGCGGCGGAGCCCACGGTGAGGGCGCCCACGAGCACGCCGATCGCCATGCCCCTCCGCTCGCGGAACCACCCGGCCATGAGCTTCATCCCCGGCGGATAGACCCCGGCGAGGGCCACGCCGGTCAGGAACCGGAGGGGGATCGCCGTCTCCGGCCCCCGGGAGAAGGCCGCGATCGCGGCGGTCGCGACGGCGCCGGCCACGGCCGAGCCCGCGAACAGCACGCGCGGGCTCCACACGTCGGAGATGGTCAGGACGGCCGAGAGCACGGCGCCCGCGACGAAGCCGAGCTGCACGGCCATCGTCATCCACGCCGCCACGCCCGGATCGCGCGACCAAGCCGCTTCCTGCGCGGGCACCACGGCGGGCCCGCTGAACCAGTGCGACATGTCCAGCAGCTGGGCCACGGCGAGGAGGACCAGAGCCC